>CACLUN010000009.1 GCA_902610105.1 uncultured Bacteroidota bacterium | reverse complement strand
AAAAGGATTTGATGCGTTAAATCACTTTGATAGAAAAGAAGCTAGAAAATTAGACAGGTTTGCTCAATACGCTATTGTTTGCTCCGATGAGGCCCTCAAAGATTCTGGTCTTAACCTGGAAAAAGTTGATAAAACTAGAGTTGGTGTAATTTGGGGTTCAGGTATTGGGGGTTTTGAAACAATTCAAAACGAAATGATCAATTTTTCAGCCGGTGATGGTACTCCTAGATTTAATCCTTTTTTTATTCCTAAGCTTATACCAGATATCGCACCTGGCGTAATTTCAATTAGGCATGGACTAAGAGGTCCTAATTTTGCTACTGTTTCTGCATGTGCTTCCTCTGCTAACTCATTGATTGATGCATTGAATTATATTAAGCTTGGCTACTCTGAGGTTATGTTAACAGGAGGTTCAGAAGCTGGCGTAACAATTGCTGGTATTGGGGGCTTTAATGCTGTTCAAGCGCTATCAAAAAGAAATAGTGATCCAAAAACTGCATCAAGGCCTTTTGATTTAGACAGAGATGGTTTTGTACTTGGTGAGGGGGGTGGTTGTTTAATCTTAGAAGAGCTAGAGCACGCAAAGGCAAGAGGAGCTAAAATTTATGCTGAGGTTGGTGGAGCTGGTCTTTCTGCTGATGCATATCACATGACTGCACCTCACCCAGATGGATTAGGGGCTATCGCAGTTATGAAGAATTGTTTAAAAGATTCCAATACAAAGGTTGAAGAGGTTGATGCAATTAATATGCATGGAACCTCAACACCTCTTGGCGACAAAGCTGAAGCAAAAGCAATAAAGGAAGTTTTTGGCAATCATGCATATAAAATAAATATCAATTCTACTAAGTCAATGACTGGACACCTATTGGGTGCTGCAGGGGCAATAGAGGCCATTTCATGTATACTTTCAATTAAACACGGGATTATTCCTCCAACAATAAATCATTTTAATGACGATCCAGAAATTGATAACAAATTAAACTTTACGTTTAATAATGCCCAAAAGAGAAGAGTTTCTGTAGCGATAAGTAATACTTTCGGGTTTGGAGGTCATAACGCCTGTGTTCTTCTTAAAGAATTTGTAGATTAGCTCTAATTGCTAAAGGTTTCCTGTGTATAGATTAAGTTCAAATGATTTAGATAATGATTACACGCTAATAGCTATTCACACAAATATTGAACCATATAAATTGGCTTTTAAAATTAACCAAAAACTTAAAATACAACTTAAAAGATGTTCATATGATATTTCGTTTAAGGATAAAAACTCTATTTTTGATTTATACAAGCACAGCTCTGAAACGTACAACACCAAGCTTTATTTAATATTGAACAAATCTTTTAATGATAGAAAAATTAAGGGTCAATTGCTTTTTGAAAATCTTTCAGAATCATCTTTTTTAATTCCCGAATTAAAAAAAGTTGAGTATTTCCTTAAAATTGAAGGAGGTAACTTTAATATTAAAACTCTTTTAAATAGGTTAATTGAAATTGACAACATTGTCTCATGCTATAGAACTAAAATTACAGCTACAAAATCAAAATATAACCTTATTTTTGAATGATGAAACTCAATAAAACTAAAATAATCGCAACTCTTGGGCCTGCATCATCTTCAAAAACAATGATGAGTAGATTAATATCATCAGGT
This sequence comes from uncultured Bacteroidota bacterium, assembly GCA_902610105.1. The sequence continues at coordinate 21,712 of CACLUN010000009.1, read as the reverse complement.
GTTGATGTTTTTAGAATTAACTTTTCACATGCTAAACATGAAGATGTTGAAAGAATAGTTTCGGACATAAAAAACCTACGAATAAAACACAATAAACATGTTTCAATTTTAGGAGATCTACAAGGTCCAAAAATTAGACTAGGAAATGTTGTAAAGAATACTAGTCTAGTTAAAGGGGACGTAATTACCTTAACAACCAAATCAGTAAAAAATGGAAATAATGAAAAAGTCAATATAAATTATGCTGATTTTGCTAAAGATGTAAAAAGAGGAGAAGCTGTTTTAATTGATGATGGTAAGTTAATATTAGAAGTTCAAAAAACTGATAAAATTAATATTGTAGAACTAAAAGTAGTTCAAGGGGGTGTTCTTAGTTCAAATAAAGGTGTTAATCTCCCTAATACAAAGATTTCTATGCCTGCGTTAACTAATAAAGATGTGAAAGATGCAAAATTAGCTGCAAAATTAGCTGTTGATTGGATAGCGCTTTCCTTTGTAAGGTCAAAAAATGATGTTTTACAACTAAAGGCTATAATTGATAAAAATTCTGAGCACCCAATTCCTGTTATCTCTAAAATTGAAAAACCACAAGCAATAAAAAAAATGGATCAGATCTTAAGGGTTTCAGATGGGCTTATGGTTGCAAGAGGTGACTTAGGAATTGAAATTCCCGCTGAGGAGGTTCCTTTGCATCAGAAAATATTAGTTAAAAAAGCTAATGAAGCTAGAAAACCAATAATTGTTGCGACTCAGATGATGGAGTCTATGATTGATAATTTAACGCCATCCAGAGCTGAGGTAAATGATGTTGCAAATTCTGTTATGGATGGTGCTGATTGTATCATGCTGTCTGGCGAAACATCTGTAGGTAAATATCCATGTGAAGTTGTAAAAAAAATAGGTGAAATAATATCCTCTGTTGAAGGTTCTCAGCCTGTTAAAAATAAATTTATAATACCTAAATTAAAAACAGATAGAATTTTGACAAAAACAATTTGTAGACATGCAGCTTTAATTGCAAATGAACTAAAAGCTTCTGCTGTTTGTACGTTAACAAATAGCGGTTATACTGGTTGGCAAATATCATCTTGGCGTCCAAACTGTTTAGTATTGGTTTTTACTTCGAATAAAAGGATTTTATCACAATTGAATTTGCTTTGGGGTGTAAAATGTGTTTACTATAATAAACTTCAAAGTACTGACAAAACTGTTGAGGATGTTAATGCTTTAGCTCTTCAGAACAGATATGTGAAAAAAGGAAATACTGTTGTAAATTTAGCCGCAATGCCAATAAAAGAAATGGGGCAGGTAAATACTCTAAGGATTACTCAAGTATAAATACACTTTTATTGAAATGGAGTCCCAAAGGCAAAAAAAAATATCCAGTTTGATTCAAAAAGATATCTCTAATATTATTCAGGCTTTTTTTAGAGATAAAACTAGGTCTAATTTTTTAGTTTCAATTACAAAAGTTAAAGTTTCGCAAGACCTCTCCGTTTCAAAAATATATTTAAGTGTATTTCCCTCAATCAATAATACAAGTGTTTTAGAAGTTCTTAATAAAAATAAATTTAGTATTAAAAATAGGCTTTCATTTCTTGTAAAGAATCAGCTGAGAATTATGCCAGAACTCTCATTTTATATTGATGATTCTCTTGATTATATAGAAAATATTGATAAAGCCCTGAGGGGCAGGGGCGATAACCCTATAAAATAAAATGAAGGCTGATTACTTTATATCTCTTAGGTATTTATTTTCAAAAACAAAATATAATTTAGTTTCCTTCATATCAAAATTTTCAATAATAGTTTTAACTATTGCTTATTTCGCATTTTTGACTATTCTTTCTGTTTTTTCTGGTTTAGAAGATTATAGCTTAACATTTTCAAGGTTATATGATCCTGATATTAAAATTGAGCCAATAAATGAAAGCTATGTTTTAAACAAAGACATAGACTCATTGCTGTTGAATTTTGAGGGTATTGAAAAATACAGTAAGATTTTGAAAGGAAATGTTGTAGTTCAATTTGATGGAAAAACAGAATATGCTGAATTATATGGTGTGGACGATTCATTTAATGATGTTGTAAATATTGATTCAATAATATCAGTGGGCCGTTACCCTATTTTAAATAGCCAAGAGGCTCTAACAAGCTATAACTTAGCTTCTAATTTAGATTTGATTCTGTATAATCCCTCTGGTATTTTTGAAATACTTTCTATAAACCCAAAATATCCTGAAGCGACCTTTAATCCAATTGGAAATGTAAAAAGAGTTGTTTCTTCAGGTGTTTTTACACCCAGGAATGACTTAAATGGAAACTTTATAATAGTAGATATAAAAACTGCACGAAATTTATTTGCAATTAATGAAATGTTTTCCTCAGAAATTTTTATTAAAAGTAAAGAAATGTTAAAGACTTCATCATTTTTAAAAGAAAACCTTTCAGACTATAAAATTAAAACTCACAGAGAATTAAATGAAAGCCTTTATAAAATAATGAATTCTGAAAAGCTTGTTGTTTCATTAATTATGTTGCTAATTGTTTTTGTATCAACTTTTAATGTTTTAGCGTCAACTATTATGTTAATTGTAGAAAAAGAATCTGATATTAAAACAATGGAGGCAATCGGCATGAGCAAAAAAAACATAAAATCTATATTCTTTAAGCATAACTTTATGCTTAACTCGATTGGTGGGTTAATTGGGTTAACATTAAGTGTTTTTTTAATTTATATTCAATTAAAGTTTTCTTTTTTTAAAATTCCTGGTTTAGATATTGGCTATCCTGTATCGCTTAAATTTACAAATTTGCTTTTTGTGCTAATTACTCTCGTTGTAACAGGTTTGTGCTCAGCATATATATCGTCTTTAGTATTAAAAAAATTAAACTGATTGATCGTTAAAATTAAGAGCTGTTTCTATTAAGGCAAGATGTGAATATGCTTGAGGAAAATTACCTAACAACTCTTTAGATTTAAAATCCAAATCTTCACTAAACAAGCCCAGATGATTACTGTGTGATAATAGTTTATCGTATAGTGTTTTTGCTTCTCTAGTTCTTCCTATTTTGAATAAACTATTTATATACCAAAAAGTACATACTGTGAATGAGGATTTTGGTTCTCCAAAATCATCATTATTTTTGTAGCGAAATAAAAGATCGTTTTTTAATAGTTCTTTCCCGATTGCATTTACAGTGCTTATATATTTTTGATTTTTAGCTTCAATAAAACCATATGATTCCATTAATAAAACAGATGTATCTAAATCCTCTGATCCATAAATTTGTGTAAATGCTTTTTTTTCTGAGCTCCAAGCATTATTCATAATGTCTTCCCTTATTTTACTTCTTAGGGTTATCCATTTTTTTGCTTTCTCTCCTCTTTGAATTATATTGGAAATTTTTATTGCCCTATCAATTGCAACCCAACATAATACTTTTGAAAAAGTAAAATGCTGATCTTCATTTCTAAATTCCCAAATACCTTTATCTGGGTTTTTCCAATTTTTTTTCACCACCCAAACAACAGATTTGACAATCGACCATAATTCCTCATATTTATAGTTATCATCTTTATATGTGTCTATTTGAAAGTGTATCGCATCCATTAAAATCCCATAAATGTCGTTTTGCTTTTGTAAGTACGCTGCATTACCGATCCTTACAGGCTTGGAGTTTTTATATCCAGATAAATGATCTAATGTTTTTTCATTTAATGTTTTTTGACCATCAATGCCATACATAATTTGTAATTTTTCGTTTTTATTCGGGATAAGGTTTACGATAAAGTCAATGAAGTTTTTTACAATTCTTTGATGGCCTAGCTTTGCTATAATTTTTATGACCATTGAGGCGTCTCTTATCCAGCAAAAACGATAATCCCAGTTTCTAACCTCTCCGATTGTTTCTGGAATTGATGTGGTTACAGCCGCTAGAACTGCACCAGTTTTTTCAAATGTTAAAAGCTTTAAAGTTATAGCACTTCTTATTATTTCAGAGTTATATAATTTAAATGAAGGAGTGTTATTACACCAATTTAACCAGTACACTTTGGTTTTTTCATATTCGAGTAATGCTTTTTGAATTGTAGGTAATTCAATTTTTTCATTGTAAGATATATTTAAAAACTTTATTTCGTTAAGACAAATTTGTTCATTATTAATTATAGCTTTTTTATTAATGTTTGAATATAGAAAAAGAGTCTCATAAACAGCGTTGTCTAAAACGCTTGCTATGAAGTTTTTTTTCAAATATTTTTTTGTGCGCCCCTTAGAGTAGTCCAGTTTAGGGTTATATAAAATCTTTAGTTTAGGTTCACCAATTTTTGGAATTAGTATTCTTTGTATCTCAGGTGGAGCGTAAAAACCTTCACCATCCTCTTTAAATCTTGGCATAAAATCAATAACATCAAATTCCGAGTGAGAACACTTAAAGGTGGTAATTAAAATTGCTGTTTTCTCTTGATAGGTTTGTGTAATTTTATAATTCGATTCGCATTCAATTTTAAGGCTTCCTCCATTATTTTGATCAAGAATTTTACAAAAGACTGACGGAGAATCAAATTGTGGCAAACAACACCAGTCTATTGAGGAATTCTCATTAATCAATGCTGAGGATTTACAATTTCCTATAATTCCATAGTTTAACCCCTTATCTTTATTCATTAATTTTCATTTTTAATAAATTCGCAATGCAATTATGAAAAAAAATGTAATAGTTTCAAACAGACTCCCATTACATATAACTAAATTAGAAAATTCTTTCTTATTTGAGCCATCTTCAGGTGGTTTAGCTACTGGGCTCAACTCAGTTCATAAAAAAAATGACTCGTTGTGGATTGGATGGTCTGGTATTTCCTCTGATAATTTGACTCAAAAAGACAAATTATATATTAAGAAGTCTCTAAACAAAGATAAACTTGTTGAGGTTGAGCTTAGCAAAAAAGAAATTGATGAATTTTATTTTGGTTTATCAAACAAATGTATATGGCCTCTCTTTCATTATTTTATCGAACTAGCAAAATTTAATGAAAAAGACTGGGTTTCTTACGTAGAGGTTAACAAAAAGTTTTGTAAAAAGGTTATTGAAAACGCAATATTAAATAGTACGGTTTGGGTACATGATTATCAGCTTTTATTACTTCCAAAACTAATTAAAGAGGCAAGACCTGACTTGACTGTTGGATTTTTTCTCCATATACCCTTTCCTTCTTTTGAGATTTTCAGAATTTTCCCTTGGAGAGTAGATTTACTTGAAGGTATGTTGGGTTCGGATATAATTGGTTTTCATACATTCGACTATCAAAGGCATTTTTTGAGCTCCGTGAAAAGAATTCTCAAGTATGAGGTAGATTTTAATAGAATTAATATGGGCTCAAGAGAGGTTGTTGTAAATACTTTTCCAATGGGGATTGATTATGCAAAATTTCATGATGCTGCAAAACTGCACAAAAGACAAAAAAAATCTCAACAATCAGATTTTAAGATACAATTAAACTTACATAAAAAATCTTCAGACGATAGTAAGTTAATATTATCAATTGATAGGCTTGATTACACTAAGGGGATAATAAATAGGATTAGGGCCTTTGAAATTTTTTTAGAACAAAACCCTGAATATTTAGAAAAAGTAAGATTAGTTATGTTAAGCGTTCCGTCAAGATCCGATGTTACAGAATATAAAAAATTAAAAAGAGAGACTGATGAGTATGTTGGAAGAATAAACGGAAAGTTTGCTACAGTAAACTGGACACCTATATGGTATTATTACAGGACAATGGATTTTGAGGATTTAATAGACTTGTATATGATTTCTGATATTGCAATGATTACGCCCGTTAGAGACGGAATGAATTTAGTTGCCAAGGAATTTGTTGCAACAAGAGTAGATTCGAATGGAGTTTTAATATTAAGCGAAATGGCTGGGGCTTCTAAGGAGCTTTTTGAGGCTGTCACTGTTAATCCATTTAATTTAAATGAAATGGCTAATGGAATTTTAAAAGCAGTTAAAATGCCTTTAGATGAACAAAAAAGAAGAACAGTAACAATGCAAAAAAGACTTAGCAGATATACTGTAAAATATTGGGCTAATGAATTTTTAAGACACTTAAATGAAAAGTCGAATGAAACCAAAGAACCCTCATTAATAAAAATAAATGATCGTGTTTTCAAGAAGATTAGAACAAGCTACAAGTCTTCAAAAAAAAGAGTGTTTATTTTTGACTATGATGGAACTTTGGTCAAATTTCACCATAAACCAGAAGCAGCCAGGCCAAATACAGAACTTTTAAGTATCCTCACAAAACTGTCAAATGAAAACAAGGTTGTAATTGTAAGTGGAAGGGACAAGAGTTTTTTACAAAAATGGTTTGGTAAACTAAATGTTACACTATTTTCTGAACATGGTCACTTTTTAAAGAATCCGAATGAGGAATGGATTGAAAAAATGCAGCAAGATAATAACTGGAAGCAAAATTTTATTCCAATCTTTCAAGACTTTGCTGACAGAACGCCAGGAACCTTTGTTGAAGAAAAGAATAACTGTTTAGTTTGGCATTACAGAAAGACAGACCCTGAGCTTGCAAGCAATAGGGTTGTTGAGTTAAAAACAATTATTAACAGTCTAATTTCTCAAAACCTTGTTATGATGGATGGAGATAAGGCTATGGAAATAAGCAATAACAACATAAATAAGGGAAGTGCTGTAAAAGAAGTTTTAGAAAATGATAATTATGAATTTATATTGTGTGCAGGTGATGATGTTTCTGACGAAAATATGTTTTTGAATTTACCGGAAAAATCCTTCTCAATAAAAATTGGTGAAAAAAATTCTGCTGCAAATTATTTTACTACGCACCCTAATGAGTTTATATCTTTACTGAAAAAAATTATAGAAATTGAAAAATAATTTTTCGGAAGAGTTTTTAAAAAGAAGGCTAAAAAAACTCTACAACAAAGTGAGTTCTTTACCAGCAAACCTAAACCATAATGAAGTTCGAAAAATATGTGCTTTAGAATTTGAGAAAATATTTTCTAATATAAATTATATTTTAAAGGGTACTGAAAATTTACCCTATGAATCTGGTTCAGTATTTATATATAATCATTTAAATAATCATGAAACATATTTATTATCAAAAAATTTTCAAATAACCCTAGATAGTCATTTCATAAGTAGCAATATTTTAAATAAATATTATGGAAACCCTGGAAACCGAGTTGTTCGTTGCTCACTAAAGCAAGAAGTTTTTCATAAAAACTACTATGATAAATTCAAATTCATAAGAGTCTATGCTCAAAATTTTATTCCAAAAAAATTAAGCTACAGTAAAATAAAGGAGTTTAATAAAGCTTTTTATGAGGGGGCTGTAAGAGAACTAAAAATGGGAAATGGTGTGGTTGTAAGTCCTGAGGGTTTTTCAAGAAATACTGAGGAATCACCAGGTGAATTTAAAATAGGTGTTTTCAAACTTGCTGCAAAAATGCAACCTCAGCCAAAAATAGTTCCTGTTGTGATGGTAAATTTTGACAAAGTTCTTAGTAAAAATATAGCTAAATGTGAAATACTTAAACCATTCAAAATGAGTGATTATGGTATTAAAGATGCAAATGACCCTGAATTGGTAAGTTTTTCTAAAACTTTTAATGTAAGGTATAGAAACTATGTTAAAAGTCTTTTGTTGGACGATTTAAAGTTTGAAAAAGAACTTGCTGTTTTAGATGAATTGGTTTCAAAAAACAGTTACAGCAAAAATCAGTTGGTTTTTTATGGAAGTTCAACAATAAGATTATGGGAAAGCCTAAACACAAAGTTTATAAAGTACAATAAAATTAACCTAGGTTTTGGTGGGGCTTTAATTAGCGATATGTCAAAGAATTTTTTACGATTATTTCATAAGCTTAATCCAAAAATAATTGTTCTTTACTTAGGGGGCAATGATCTTAATTATGAACTAAGTCCAAAGAATATTTATCAGCAGATTCAAGATTTTGTTGGTTTAATTGTAAAAAAATTTCCAAAAACCCACATATTTTGTATGTCAATTAAGCCATCTTTTGAAAGAATAAATAAAATAGCTGAAATAAAAAAAATCAATTTATTGATGCAACAGTTTTGCAACACAAATAAACTAATGAGTTATGTTGATTTTTATAATAAGTTGTTAAAGAGAGGTGAGCCTGATTCGTCCTTTTTCTTACAGGATGGTTTACATTTAAATGATAAGGGTTATGACATAATTGAAAAAGAATTATCTAAGGAAATTACTAAAATTAAACAGGTCTAATCTTGCAGAGCAAATTTAGTGTTACCAAACTTATTTTCAAGACCTTCAAATAAATCAAATATTTCATATGAGTGGTCCATGGTAACCATTTTAGTTCTGTATTGCTTGAAGTCAGGAATTCCTTTGAAATAGTTAGAGTAATGTCTTCTGGTTTCCAGTACGCCTAACTTTTCTCCTTTCCATTTTATTGACATTTCAAGATGTCTTTTGGCCATTTCTATTCTATCGTTAATAGTTGGAGAAGGCATGTTGTCTCCTGTTTTGAAATAATGCTTTACTTGATTAAAAAACCATGGGTTTCCAATGGAAGCTCGTCCAATCATAGCGCCATCCAGGCCATACACATCTCTCATTTCAACTGCTTTTTCAGCTGAATTAACATCCCCATTGCCAAACACAGGAATTTTCATTCTTGGATTATTTTTAACATCTGAAATTAATGTCCAATCTGCAAGGCCTTTATACATCTGTGCACGTGTTCTACCATGTATTGTAATGGCTTTTGCTCCAGCATCTTGAATTCTTTCTGCTACTTCAACAATTTTAATATTTTTTTCATCCCATCCCAGTCTTGTTTTTACGGTAACCGGCAATTGTGTTCTTTTTACCATTTCCCTGGTTAACATTTCCATCTTATCTATATCTTTTAGTATGCCTGCTCCAGCCCCTTTACAGACCACTTTTTTAACTGGACATCCAAAATTTATATCAATAATGTCAGGGTTGGTCTGCTCAACTATATCTACAGACTGAAGCATTGAATCTAAATTAGCTCCAAAAATCTGAATACCCACAGGCCTTTCTTGTTCGTAAATATCAAGCTTCATTGTGCTTTTAGCCGCATTTCTAATAAGACCTTCACTTGAGATAAATTCGGTATATACAACGTCTGCTCCATTTTCTTTACACAAAGCTCTAAATGGTGGGTCACTAACATCTTCCATTGGAGCAAGAAGTAATGGGAATTCACCTAAATCTATATTACCTATTTTAGCCATAACAGTTATTAAAACTTCACAAATTTAATCTATTATCTTTTACTCTAAAAAAAGGGATTAATTGAATTATATTTGTCATTGATTTTTATGAGTAAAATTCGAAATTTTTGCATAATCGCACATATTGATCACGGTAAAAGTACCCTTGCAGATCGTTTGCTTGACGAGACTGGAGCAATAACCGATAGAGATAAGCAGGATCAACTACTAGACAATATGGATCTTGAAAGAGAGAGGGGTATCACAATAAAATCTCATGCAATCCAAATGAAATACAACCATGAGGGAAAGGACTATATTCTTAACTTGATTGATACGCCAGGTCACGTAGATTTTTCATACGAAGTTTCAAGATCAATTGCGGCATGTGAAGGTGCGCTACTGATAGTTGATGCCGCACAAAGCGTTCAAGCACAGACAATTTCAAATTTGTATTTAGCTCTCGAAAATGATTTAGAAATAATCCCTGTGCTTAACAAGATAGATTTACCGTCTGCAAAACCTGAAGAGGTTTCTGATGATATTATTGATCTTTTGGGTTGTAAAGAAAAGGATATTATAAAGGCTTCAGCAAAGACTGGTGTGGGGGTGTCTGAAATTTTAAAAGCTATTGTAGAAATTGTTCCACCACCAAAAGAAAGTACTGATAATAATTTAAGGGCATTAATTTTTGATTCAGTATATAACCCTTTTAGGGGTATTGAAATTTATTTTAGAGTTTTTTCAGGTAAAATTTCAAAGGGGCAAGAAATAAAGTTTTGTGCTACTGGAAAAAAATATTTTGCTGATGAGGTTGGAACGCTAAACCTTAAACAACAGCCTAAACAGAAAATTGAGTGTGGGGATGTAGGGTATTTGATAACTGGAATCAAAAATGCTAAAGAAGTTAAAGTTGGTGACACAATTGTTGATGGAAGCTTTAATGGAACAGATGTAATATCTGGTTTTGAAGAAGTTAAGCCTATGGTTTTTGCTGGAATTTACCCCGTTGATAGTGATGATTATGAAGATTTACGGTCTTCAATGGAAAAACTACAACTAAATGATGCGTCTCTTGTTTTTACACCTGAAAGTTCATCAGCGTTAGGATTTGGGTTTCGGTGTGGTTTTCTTGGAATGCTTCATTTGGAAATAATTCAAGAAAGGTTAGATAGAGAGTTTAATATGGCAGTTATCACAACCGTACCAAATGTTTCATATCATGCGTATACAAAAAAACAATCTGGTGAAAAAATTATTGTAAATACTCCTTCTGACTTACCTGAGCCTTCTTTTCTAGATAGAGTTGAGGAACCTTATATCAAAGCGTCAATTATTACTAAGTCAGATTTTGTAGGTCCAGTTATGAACCTTTGTATTGAAAAACGAGGAGAGATTACTAATCAGACATATTTAACGACCGAAAGAGTAGAGCTTTCATTTGATATGCCTTTGGCTGAAATAGTATTTGATTTTTACGACAGGCTAAAATCAATATCAAAAGGATATGCGTCTTTTGACTACAGTCCTTTAGGTTTCAAAAAATCTAAGCTTATAAGGCTTGATCTTCTTTTAAACGGAAACGCTGTTGATGCATTGTCTGCTTTGATTCACTTTGATAATGCTTATAGAATGGGTAAAAAAATATGTGAGAAATTAAAAGAATTAATTCCCAGGCAACAATTTGATATTCCAGTTCAGGCTGCAATTGGATCTAAAATTATTGCAAGAGAAACAATTAAAGCTGTAAGAAAGGATGTGACTGCTAAGTGTTACGGAGGTGATATTACCAGAAAGAGAAAGCTTCTAGAAAATCAGAAGAAAGGAAAGAAAAAAATGAGACAGATTGGAAGTGTTGAAATTCCTCAACAAGCATTTATGGCTGTCTTAAAGTTAAATGATTAGTTTTTTGGAATAATTATTGAAGCTTATTTAATATGAAAAAGTTTTATTTTTTTGTTTTTTTATTTGTTGCTTGTGGTGCACCAAAAGATGTGCCTTCTTCTGAACCGATTGCTGGTGATGTTGTTATCCCCCTGTCTGTATATGAAAAAGTTTATGGTGTAACTTCTCAAATATATATTCAAGATGGTTATGTATATATTAACACAAATGGAGTTCCTGACCACAAAAGCCCCTACTTTCCTTTAGATCATGTTTTATATGAAGCTTATGATGGTTCAAATCCTTTTGTTAATAATTGGAACAAAAACCCTAATGGAATTACAACGCTTAATTTAAGGTTTAAAATACCCATAAGCCCTAAAAAAGCTTCGTCTTCAACCCCTACATCAATGGGGCCTATTGGGGTATCGTTAAATGGGGTTCCTTTTTATAATCAATATGCTGGAATGAACCAACCGCTTACTCGAGAAATTAATTCTTTTGACCAAGGCAATGGCCATCCTGCACCTATTGCGCCTGGACAAGAAAACGGTGTTGATGGTAGATATCATTATCATATGGAACCTATACTTACATCGAAAGAAAAGGGAAGAAATGTAATTCTTGGTTTTCTTTTAGATGGCTTTCCTGTTTATGGTCCTGAAGAAAATGGTAACATTATTATAAGTTCTGATCTTGATAATTATCACGGTCACTCACATGAAACATCTGATTTTCCATCTGGTATTTACCACTATCATTTGACGGCGGATGATCCTTATTTAAATGGAAGTGGTTACTATGGAACACCTGGAACTGTTAATCAATAGAGCATTCTTGTTCTTTTTTATTGCTTTTTTTGGATGTAATTCCAATGAGTATACTTTAATGGTTCATGAAGAATCCAAAGATCTAGATCTGTTTAAAATAAATGTAACATATCTTGGGAAAAGGTATACCGGTATAGTTTATAATACTAATAATTTGGGTGATACCATTTCGATTGGTGAATATAAAAACGGATTAAAAAATGGGCTTTGGAAAAAATTCTACTCCAATGGAGCTTTAAAAGAAAAAAGAAATTTTAAAAATGGATTAAAGGTTGGTTTATATGAGGGGTTTTATAATGATGGTGCTAAAAACTTTGTTTTTAATTTTAAAAACGGAGAATATAATGGAACCAATCGTCTTTGGGCAAAAAATGGGCAGATTATTGAGGAGTTTAATTATATTGATGGCCAAGAAAAGGGCTTACAAAAAGTTTGGTATCTTAATGGAAGGATAAAGTCAAACTATATAATTAAAAACAATCGAAGGTATGGCTTGCTTGGAACTAAAAATTGTACGAATGTATCTGAAGAGGTTTTCGATATGTAGTTCTCTGTTTTTTATCTTATTTTCTTGTAATAGAAACGATGTTGAGCTTCCTTATTATAATTCTCCAAGCTTTGATCCTGTTTTCTTAAACCACGATGATTCTGTAGAAAAGTTAGTCTCTCATAGGATTGAGGATTTCGTACTTATTAATGAAAGGGGGAATTATTTTGGGTCAAAAAATTTACAAGGCACTATTCATGTTGCAAATTTTATTTTTACTTCATGCACCCATATTTGTCCAAAAATGACTACAAATATGGTTGAAGTTGAAAGAAAATTTCAAAATAATTCTGATGTTAATTTGGTTTCTTTCACTGTAACCCCTTGGCTTGATAGTCCTGATGTTTTGAAAAGGTATAAAGAAGAGTTTACACTAAACTCTAAAAATTGGCACTTTTTAACAGGTGAAAAAAATGAAATTTACACTCTTGCAAGAAAGTCTTATTTTGCTGAGGAGGAAATAGGTTTTACAAAAGACAGTGCTGACTTTTTACATACAGAACATTTTCTACTAGTTGATAAAAATTTTCGAATAAGAGGAATCTACAATGGTACTTTAAGTTTGGAGATGGAACAGTTAATTAAGGACATAGATATTTTAAAGAAATAATTTCTTTATTTTAGAACAAATGAAAAAGCTTCAAAGAACTCTTTCTTTGCCCGGTGCAATAGCGGTTAGTATTGGTGGAATGCTGAGCGGAATATTTGTGCTGCCTGGCCTAGCTGTAGGGATTACTGGCTCGTCAGTTTGGCTAGCTTTTTTAGTAGCTGCTCTTTGTATTCTTCCAGCTGTATTGTCAAAGTCAGAACTGGCAACCGCAATGCCTAAATCTGGTGGTACTTATGTGTATATTGAAAGAGCTTTTGGGCCCTTGTTTGGTACTATTGCAGGAATTGGTCTCTGGCTTTCTCTGCTTCTTAAAAGTGCTTTTTCGCTTGTTGGGTTAAGCGCATATTTATATGTATTAATTGAAGTTGATTCAGGTTTAACAAAATCCATTGCTCTTTTAGCTTTACTGTTTATTCTGCTACTAAACATTTTTGGTGTCAAAAAAGTTGAAAAAACTCAGCTTATTATTGTTACTATAAGTGTAGTTTCACTGATTTTAATAATTTTTTTGGGTTTCAACACTTTTGATTCAAGGCTAACTGAACCTGTTTTTTTAGACGGGAATAGTGGTTTCATCACTGGTGTGGCTTTTTTATATATTTCTTATGCAGGAGTGACAAAGATTGCAGCCGTAGCTGGAGAAATTAAAAATCCTGAAAAAAATATTCCTAAAACAATGATTATCTCATTGTTCTTAATAACATCCATATATGTATTGGTAGCTCTTGTTTTGGTTGGAAATGTTGAAGCAAGTGTTTTAGCAACTGATATAAAGCCTATTTATACTTTATTTCAGACAGTTGGCGGTGATTATTTTGGGTATGCTGCAGGTGTTGTTGGTGTAATTACGTTGATGTCAATGGCTAACTCTGGTGTATTGGCCTCTTCGAGGTTTCCTTTTGCTATGTCAAAAGATAAGCTGATGCCAAGCTATCTTGGAAAAATAAGCTCAAATTTTTTAACCCCTGTCCCTGCTATTTTAACAACATCAATAATTATTGGATTGGCCATTCTTTATTTAGACGTAGTAAAAATCGCTAAACTAGCTAGTGCATTTAAGGTGTTAATGTTTATTTTTAATGAGCTTTCTGTCATTGTGTTAAGAGAAACAAACGCCCAGTGGTACAAGCCTTCCTTTAGATCACCACTTTACCCATATGTTCAAATTTTTGGGATTTTGAGCGGAATAGTGCTGCTCTCATACTTGGGAATAATGCCTTTGTTATCTGTGTTGGGTGTTTTTGTGTTGGGGGTTATTGTTTTTGTTATTTATGGCAGTAAGACAGATAGAAGCGGTGTTATATCAAATTATGGATTTTTATCTTTTTTATTCAAAGGTGGATCATCAAACAAGGATGAGCCTACGCTTACATCTTCTAGTTCATCAGATGACATAAGCAATATCAATGCTGAAATAGTTGTACCGCTTCTTGGTGATGAAACATCAACAGAAATGTTGGTAGAGATGGCTTCATCCATTAATGATAAATCTAAAATCAATACAATCAATTTGTTTGAAGTCCCAAATCAAACGTTTCTAGAGGCAATCGATCTTAATACACCAGCGTCTGAATCTAAAAGAAGAAGGTTAGAAAAGCTTGGAAAATATAAAAATCTAAACATTTCTTATGAATCAATTGCAACACATGATGTTGCAAACTCTATTGATAATATTACGGGGCAGAGCAAGTGTAAATGGCTTGTTATGGAATGGGACGGCAGAGAACAGTCTGGGATATTTGTTGGAAATCCAATTGGTTGGCTTTTAAGAAATGTAAACTCTAACCTTGCTTTATACAAAGACAATGGAGTAAGAAGATTTTCCAAGGTTTTAATTGCATTAAGACCTGGAAGAAGGAATCAATCATTTATTGATGTTGCAGACAAAATTTGTCAACATTTTGGAGCGTCTCTAACTCTTTTAAATATAATTTCTGAAAACGAGCGTAAAACAAACTCTCTTCAAAAAACCTCTGAGGAAGTAATTGCCTCAACAAAATCAAAATCAGAGTTAAAAATTGTAAAAAGCAACAACCCTGTTGAAACAATATCTGAGGAATCTGCAAGTTACGACCTTTTAATCTTAGGAACTCCAGAAAAGGATAATTGGTTGAGGATCCTTTTTGGCGCTGGTGAAGATAAGTTTGTAAAAAAAGCTGCTTGTTCAGTGTTAAGGCTGACTATAAGATAATTCTTTACATTTACGTCTATGAATGTTTATCCAATTGAAGCTGGCAACTTTAAATTAGATGGTGGTGCTATGTTTGGTGTTGTTCCAAAATCTCTCTGGACAAAAACCAACCCTGCTGATGCTGATAATATGATTGAAATGTCCTCCAGGTGTATGCTTGTTGAAAACAACGATAAACTCATACTGGTCGATACAGGAATGGGTGATAAACAATCTGAAAAGTTTTTTAAACATTATAAGCGTTGGGGCAATGATAATCTGGTTAAATCAATAAATTCTGCTGGATTTAGCGTTGAAGATATAACAGATGTTCTTCTAACACATCTTCATTTTGATCATTGTGGAGGTGCTGTAGTTTGGGGCTCCTCTAAAGAGACTTACGATGTCTTGTTTAAAAATGCTAATTATTGGTCTAACGAAAACCATTGGGATTGGGCAACCAGCCCAAATCCAAGAGAAAAGGCTTCTTTTTTAGGCGAGAACCTTTTTCCAATAAAAGAGTCTGGTCAACTAAAGTTTATAAACAACATGTCTAAAGGCTTTAACTATTGTGAAGAGTTAGATTTAGAAGTATTATGTGTTGATGGTCACACTGAAAAACAAATGATTCCAAAAATAAAATATAAAGGGCGGGAGATAGTATACACAGCAGACCTAATACCAACAGCAGGTCATATTCCAATTCCATATATTATGAGTTATGATGTTCGTCCACTAATAACAATGGTTGAAAAAACGGATTTTCTAAACGAAGCGTATGAAAACGATTACTTGCTTTTCATGGAGCATGATCCACATCATCAGCTTGTTTCATTAAAAAAAACTGAAAAAGGCATAAGATTTGACAAGTCTTTTTCAATAAACGAATTATAATTATGGTTAAAATAATATTTGCCTTGCTTCTTTTTCAGCTTTCTTTCTCACAAGATTACTGGCAGCAACATGTTGATTATGAAATGAACATCAGCGTTGATGTTTCAGACTTTACATATGATGGGGATCAGTCTATACTTTATACAAACAACTCGAATGATACAATAAACAAAGTCTATTACCATTTGTTTTTCAATGCTTTTAAACCAAACAGTCAAATGGATATAAGGTCTAGGACAATCAGGGATCCAGACCGAAGGGTGGGAAGCAGAATAGTTGCTTTAGAAGAAAAAGATTACGGAGATATAAGTGTAAGCTCGTTAAAACAAGATGGAAAGGATGTTTATTTTGAATTGAACGAAACTGTTTTGCTAGCGAGGCTCAACAAGCCATTATTGCCAGGTAAAAAAACAAAGCTTGAAATGGTTTTCACAGCTCAAATACCTTTGCAGATAAGAAGATCTGGAAAGCTCAACAAAGAAGGTGTTGATATGACAATGACACAATGGTTTCCTAAACTAGCTGAGTTTGATTCTGAAGGGTGGCATCCAAACCCATACATAGGCAGAGAGTTTCATGGAGTTTGGGGAAACTATTCGGTAAATATTACTATTGACAAAAACTATGTCGTTGGCGGCACTGGGTACCTGCTTAATGCAAATGAAATTGGACATGGATATTCAGAAAAAGCCCCTAAAAAAAAGGCAGGGACAACAAACACGTGGAAGTTTTATGCTCCTAATGTCCATGATTTTGCCTGGGCCGCAGACCCAGATTACATACATGATATTAAAAAATCTGAGTCTGGAGTTGACCTTCACTTTTTTTATAAACCAACAGTAAACGTCGATGACTGGAAAAAACTTCAAGATGACTCCGTAAAACTGATGAAGTATTTTGAAGAAAGCATAGGTCCATATCCTTGGAAACAATATTCAATAATCCAAGGTGGTGATGGGGGAATGGAATATGCAATGTGCACCATGATTACGGGCGAAAGGCCGTACCCAAGCTTGTTAGGTGTTACTGCTCATGAAATGGCGCACGCATGGTTTCAACATCTTCTTGCTACCAATGAGGCTAAACACGCATGGATGGACGAAGGTTTTACAGAATACGTTACTTCACTTTCTGAAAATTATGTAAACGATGTAGCTCCTGAGTTTCCTCACAAGAGTAGTTATGACAGATATTATCTTTTAGCTAGTTCAGGTTTTGAACAGGCTCAAACAATTCACTCTGATAGGTATGATTATAATTTCGCATATGGTGCTTCAGCCTACAGTAAAGGGTCTGTTTTTCTTTCGCAGCTAGGATATATAGTTGGCAAGGAAAATCTTGATAAAACATTGAAAAGGTATTTTAAAGAGTTCAAGTTTAAACACCCTACCCCAAATGATTTTAAAAGGGTTGCTGAAAAGGTTTCTGACCTTGAGCTTGAGTGGTATTTGAATGAGTGGACACGAACTCCTCACAAAATAGACTATGGTATTGATATTTCTTCACTCGAAAGCGAAAGGGTAATAACGCTTAAAAGAAAAGCAAGAATTCCTATGCCTATAGAGTTGGTTGTTTCTTTTGAAGACGGTTCTTCTGATCTGTACTATATACCAAATGATTTATTGCATGGCTACAAATCGTTTAATGAAAAGGTTTATTTAATGGAGCCATGGAATTGGGTCTCTACTGAATACGAATTCGTGGTTGAAGGAAATAAAAAAATAATAAAAATTGAAATTGATCCTAGCAAAAGAATTGCGGACGTTAACCAGCTTGATAACTCTGTAGTAATTGATTAATGGCTCTTTACTTAAAGAACAAGAAAAAAATTGAAACCATTTTTGAAAAAGGTTTTACAATAAAAGCAGATGGCTTATTGTTTAAAGGCTATGATTTTAAAGATGATGAAATAAAATATGGGGTTAGTGTCTCTAAAAAACTATTTCGATTAGCTGTTGACAGGAACCTTATAAAAAGAAGGGTAAAAGAGCAAGCAAAAAATGTAAAGCTTACTGGCTTTATATCGAAAGGGGTTTCGTTTTTTTTAATATATAACTCAAAGCAAGTTCTTCATTCAAATGAAATAAAAAGAAGCATTGAGGATTTGAGCCAAAAGCTTTAATTAATTGTTTTTTACGTATTTTTCTAGCCATTGATCTTGCTCCCACAAAACATGATAAATGCTTTCTTTTGATGCATAACCATGGCTTTCCTTAGGAAGCATTACTAGCCTTACTGTTGCTCCAAGACCTTTTAATGCATTAAAGTACCTTTCGCTTTGCATTGGGTAAGTACCTGAATTATTATCGTCTTCTCCATGTATCAACAGTAATGGTGTTTTCATTTTTTCAGCATGCATAAATGGTGACATTGTATAGTATACACTAGGGGCTTCCCAATAGCTTCTTTGTTCGCTTTGAAAGCCGAATGGTGTAAGGGTTCTGTTGTAGGCTCCACTTCTAGCAATCCCAGCTGCATAAAGGTTGCTATGCGAAAGAAGATTTGCAACCATAAAAGCTCCATAGCTATGGCCTCCGACAGCAACCTTAGACCTGTCTATATAGCCCATTTTATCAACAGCATCAATAGCCGCCTTTCCGTTTGCAACTAATTGTTTTCTAAAACTATCGTTTGGCTCTTCATCTCCTTCTCCAATAATTGGAAATGAGGCATCATCTAAAACTACATAACCTTTTGTGACCCAATAGACCATTGATCCATAATACGGTGATGTAAATCTGTTAGCATTTTTATTGCTTTGCGAAGCGCTGTTTCTGTCTTTAAATTCCCTAGGGTATGCCCACAAAATCATTGGTGCTTTTTCTTTTTTTTCTTCGTCATAATTGACAGGTAAATAAAGAATTCCTGACAGCTCTAATCCATCGTCTCTTTTGTAGGTTATTACTTCTTTTTTAACATTTTGTAATTCTTCAAAAGGGTTTTCAAAGTCTGTTATTTTGGTTAATCTTTTACCGTATGTTTTTTTAGAATAATAGTTTGGATATTCAGTCGGTGATTCTATTCTCACTATTAATTCATTGGTGGCAGGATTATAATCTTGGATAGCCTCTACTTTGTCTGTATATTTTGACTGGTAAACCCTTGATTTGTTTAGGGTTGTAATGTTTACTTTGTCAATAAACGGAAACTGCCCCTCCTCGCTGAACCCTGCTCCTCTAAGAAATGCGCTTCCTTTGTGAAGCATCAAAACGCTTTTGTTAAATGTATTTCTAGTTTTTAAAAAACTCCCTGGATCGCTGTATATATCTTGATAGTTTCTGTCATATAGGGTTTTAGGTTTTGAGTTTGGGCTTGAGGGATTAAAAATATATGCTTTTCTGTTTCTTGTGTCCCACCAATAATCATAAACAATAGCTATACTTTCAGTTCCCCAGTCAATTCCACTAAATCTATTTGTGGTTTTTACCAAGCTTTTTCCTTCTCCGCTAAAAGGTGCGTCTATCTCAAAAACCTCATCTCTGTATTCTGTTTTAATTGCTGGATTTCCTTTGTCTAAAGCTTTTACATAAATTAATGTTGAGGGCTTATCTGCTCTCCAGCTGTAGCTTCTTTTCCCTGTTGTTGTTGACATTCTTCCTTTTGGTAGCTCTTCAATTAAAGGAGTGTCTAAAAGGTTTGTCACCAACTTTCCTTGCTTGTTAAACACGTCTGTTTGAGAGGGGAATCTTCCATATGTTACTAAGTATGAAAATGGTTTTTTTATTTGTGAAACCATTACATAATTTCCGTCAGGTGAAAAAGAAATTGTTCTATACATTGCGTCATCAAGCCATTTTTCTTTGCTGCCATTAAGTGATACTTTGTGTATAGACGAGGTTGCAAGCTGTTCAAAGTTATGTTCGTCAGATTTGTTTTTCAAAAGGTCTTGGTAGGTTCTGTTTTGCGCTTTTGCTCCATAGTTATTCGAAATTGTTGGCCCATCAGGAACCATAGAGCTTGTGTCTATTAATGGTTTTCTGTTTTGTGAAAGTGTTTTAACCAGCATTGACTGACTGTCTGGCTGCCAATTAATGACCCCTCCTACATTGGCGTTTAATATTGCATCTGTCAATTTTAGCACACTTGCTGTTTCAAGATCCAAAACCCAAAGCTCTACTCCTTTTTCTGTTGTATTAGTTAGTGCAATTTTAGTTTCATCAGGAGACCATGTAAAGTTAGTTAGTTTTGGGTTTTCTGGTAGGCCTGAAACTTGATTAACCGATCCGTTTTTATCCTTTATTTTTTTAATTTTTACATTATTATAAAAGGTAACTCTACTTCCAATATTTGTTTTTGGATTAATTCTTAAGCCCCCTAATCTTAACTCTTTTTCAGACAAATCTGAAATAGATTTATAGTTGTCTCTGTATAAAAAAACCATGTAGTTCTTTTCTTCATCATATTGAACAGAGGGTGGTCTTTCATACTCAACTAAATCTAAAATTTCTTTAGATGGTTTTTGATATTTTATGTTTTCTTGAGCATTTATTGAAAATGCAATTAAAAAGATTGCAAGGGTGTAAAAATTTTTCATGCTTAAATCTAATAAAAGTTTGAAACTTTTTCATTCGTCTTATTTTTATTAAATTCGATTTGTTTATAAAATAAGCCTCCCTTTAGAGAACATTTTGGAATTAAATTCATATTAAAAAAAGAAACATGATTAAAAAAATTAAAAATATAATGTCGTTTTTAGATAAGCTGCTAAGCAGATTTAGACGGTTTTTTGTAAACAGCATTACAGCTTTTTTCTTATTGATAATAGTAATAGGTGTTTTGTCTAGTATAATATCAGTATTTGACTCTGACGAAATTGAGACGAAAGGCAAAATATTATATTTGGAACCAAAAGGAGTTATTGTTGATAAGGCAATTACTAGGGGTGATACTTTTGTAGAATTTGAGATTTTTGGAGGCTCCACCAATCAAATTGAGTTAGAAGATATTTTAAAAGTTATTGATAGTGCAGGTTTAGACGACAACCTTAAAGCTATTTATCTTGATGTTGATGGCTTAAGAGCTTATTACACTTCTGCTTTAAAAATAGCAGATGCCTTGAAAGGAGCAAGAGAAAACGGAAAAGAGATTCTTGCCTATACAAGCGGCCTTGGAACAACCGGATACCTTCTTGCTTCACAAGCAAATGAGCTGATTTTAGAAAGAGATTCCTATGGCTCTGTTCGACCGTTTGGGTTTAGTAGGGTTAGACAATATCAAAAAGATTTCTTTGAAAACATTAAAGTAAACATGAACGTCTATGCTGCCGGCGATTTTAAATCAGGGCCTGAGGGGTATACAAGGAATGACATGTCTGAAACAGACAAGCTCGCTTGGCTAGAGTTTGTAACTCCGATTTGGGAAAAATATAAAAGTAAAATGGAGGCTGGAAGAGATTTCGAGGTAGGAAAAATTCAATATATCGGAGACAACTATCATTTGCTGGTAAGTGAAAATGGTGGAAATGATAATGAAACTGCACTTGCAATTGGTCTTGTTGACAAACTAATGAC
>CACLUN010000008.1 GCA_902610105.1 uncultured Bacteroidota bacterium | reverse complement strand
TTCATTTATATAACCATTTTCATCAACTTCTCCCCCAATAAGATAAAACAACACAAAACAAATAATGCCGGCAATTAGCAGACTAGTCGCTATTTTATATTTAACTTCCATGTATTACTAAACTTTCCACTTTGTCTAACTTTTAAACCCCGCTCGACCCAATTATTGTGATTAAATGAGGGAAGATCTGGAATTGTATCTAGAGATTTTTTAAGCAATGAATAAACTTTATTTTCAGTTTTAGATAAGGATTTAATATTTAATGGGTGATTTTCATAGACATCAACTGAGTAATTATAAAAATTACCATTTTTATAAAGTTTATATTTTTTGTCCTGAGAATAGATTCCACTAATTATATTAGGGTTATTTTTACCCCACATCGGGTTGTAGTATGTAACTAAAGCTACCCTTTCATTATATTGTT
Organism: uncultured Bacteroidota bacterium; assembly: GCA_902610105.1. The sequence goes on along the minus strand of CACLUN010000008.1, from coordinate 22,992 downwards.
CATTACTAATTAAAGGTAAAAGACTCCTACCATAAGATTCTTTATTATCAGAATCTAGAATATCTTCAAATGTGGCATAGAAATCTGTAAAATCAATTAATACATCGCTTTCAAAACCATTTTTTATTTTACTTTTCCAATTTACAATCATTGGGACATTTGAAGCATATTTAATTGTCGACCCTTTTGCTCCTTGAATTGCTTGCCCATTATTTAAAGTAACTACTTGTGTATCCGTACCATTATCCCCAATAAAAATTATAATTGTATTATCTAATTTATTTTTTTTAAGAGTATTTGAAATCCTTCCAACAATTTTATCCATGTATGTTAACATATCAGAAAAGTAAATTTCATTATTACCCTTATTTCTGTTTTTTCTATTAGTCCATTCTTCTGAATCAGGGGTTGGACGAAATGGATCATGAACTAATGCCATAGGAAAATAAATAAAAAAAGGAGATTCCTTGTTTTCATCAATAAAATCAATAATATAATTAGTAAAAATATTTGGCCCATAATCATCAATACTGGTTTTAATTTTTATTCCATTTTTATAGATTGTAGGATTAGCAAATCTTTCATTTTGTTCTGTCAACCACCATAAACAATACTCATCAAAACCACTTTTGTACGGCCTACTTAAATCTTGGTTGTTATCCAAGTCATACTGAACACCGTTTAGTTGCCATTTTCCCACTACAGTAGTCTTGTATCCATTTTGCTGAAACAGATTTCCAAAAGTCTTCTGGTTTGGATTTAAATATGTAAAATATTCATAGTTTAGGTAATTCGGTTTTCCAGTCATAATTTTAACCCTGCTAGGTGTACAAAGTGGTTGAGAATATGCATTACTAAAATTGATTCCGTTTAATGCTAGAGAGTCAAGAACAGGGGTTTTATTTTCATCGGCACCATTTACTCCCAAAGTTTCATATCCAAGATCATCAGCCATAATTAGAATAACATTAGGTTTGTCTTTATCTATTTTTTGTTCTAAACATGAATTAAATAAAAATATAAATGAAACAAATATTAGAGTTCTGGTATAAAATTTCATAATTTTAAATGTAACAAAAAATGATACATTTTAGTAAAGAAAGAATAGATAATCTTGATAAAATTTACAGGTTGAATTTGATTAACAGCTGCACAGGATACAAGTCAGCGAACCTTTTGGGAACAATTGATTCTGATGGTAATACAAATGTTGCTGTTTTTAGTTCCATAACCCATTTGGGCAGTAATCCTGCTATGATTGGGTTTGTTCTTAGACCAAGAACCGTCCCTAGAAATACATACAATAATCTTTTAAAGTTAAAATTTTTTACCGTAAATCACATAAATGTTAATGATATCGATGATGCTCACCACACGTCTGCCAAATATCCTAAGGAAATTTCAGAATTCGATAAAACCAACTTAGAACCCGAATTTCTTGACGGGTTTGTGGCTCCCTTTGTAAAAAGCTCTAAAATTAAACTTGCTTGTAAATACTTAAATGAATATAGTATCAAAGAAAATGATACAATTTTGGTTGTCGCCTCAATTGAAGGTTTATATGTTGAAAAAGAAATATTGCAGGAAGATGGTTGGTTGAGACTTGATCATGCAAAAACTGTTGCAATAAATGGTTTAGATGGATATGCTGAAACCAAATTAATTGAGAGATTTGAATACGCACGACCTAAAAAATGAGTGAGATAGTTAACAATAAAATTGAAGAGTATATAGAAAAAAACTCCTCTAAAGAATCAGAAATTTTAAAGGATTTAAATAAAGAAACAAATCTAAAAATTTTAAATCCAAGAATGTTAAGCGGACACCTGCAAGGTAGATTTTTATCTATTATAAGCAGGTTAATAAAGCCAAAAAAAATACTTGAAATAGGCACCTACACTGGATACTCGGCTATTTGTTTTTCAGAGGGTCTTGTCAAAAATGGCATTATTCATACAATTGATATTAATGAGGAGCTTAGTACAATTCAAAATAAATATTTCAAAAAAACTAATAATTCAAATTCAATAATTCAACACGTTGGTGATGCAAAAGAAGTCATAAAAAAAATTGATGAAATTTTTGATATTATATTTATTGATGCTGACAAAGAAAACTATATACAATATTATGATTTATGTATTGATAAATTAAAGTCCGGCGGACTTATAATTGCTGATAACGTTCTATGGACTGGGAAAGTTGTAGCTCCAACTGCATATGATGATGAACTTACCAAGTATTTAATAGATTTTAATGAAATGGTTAAAAATGATGATAGAGTTGAGAATATTATACTAGCACTGAGAGACGGATTAAATATTATTATAAAAAATTAAAGGTCTCTCTTAATAGATCCTGTTAAATCATCAATATCATCTTTCACTTTATCAATTTCTTTTGATATAGAATCTGTGTCAATTCCTTTTTTTTCAGCGCTTTTCTTTATCTCAGTTTTTATTTCCTGAGTCGCATCTTTTACTTTTTTAATGCCCTTAGCCATTCCTTTGGCAATGTCTGGAATTTTATCAGCTCCAAAAATCATTAGAATGATAAAAAAAATAAATACTATTTCTGGTCCACTAATAAATAATAAAGTCATCCTTGAATTCTAGATTTAAATTTGTCAAAATCTGTGTTTTCCTCTTTTTTAGGCCATGAATTATTTCTAGTATCTACGTCTGCTGTTTCCATTTCTGGATCTAAAATAATCTCTGATATTTTTTTATTCGATGTTATAACTTTTCTAACCTCTTTATCATTCTTTCTCCAAACTTGAGCAGGATACTTTTTACGTACAACTTCACCATCCTCAAACTTAATATCAATAATTATTGGCATTACTAATCCGCCAGGTTTTTCAAATACGATTTCATAAAAATATTTTGGTATTTGTAAATCGTTAATTTCTTCAGTTGAATAATTTTCATTCAAGTAATTACTCAACAATTTAGAATTCTCTAAAGGATCTCTGTCTCTATTTTTCTCCAAATCATTTTCAAATTTTTCAAAGAAAACAAGTGGTCTAAGTCTATTCCTTGCTAATCCTCTTTCTTTCATTATTTCTTTCATATCTTCTCCAGGATTTGGAGAAACAAAGTATTGGTTTAATTCTTTTATGGAAATGTCTACAAAATCGGTAGTATAAAACCATCCTCTCCAAAACCAATCTAAATCTACAGCTGAAGCATCTTCCATCGTTCTGAAGAAATCCTCAGGTGTTGGATGTTTAAACATCCATCTTTTAGAATATGTTTTGAAAGCATAATCAAACAACTCATTACCCATTATTGTTTCTCTCAAAATATTTAGAGCAGTTGCTGGCTTTCCATAGGCATTTGGACCTAAGCTGTAAACATTTTCAGGATTAGACATAATGGGGGCTAAATAATTTTGATCAACACTCATATAATCAGTTATCATATTTGCTGGGCCTCTGTCCGAGGGAAAATTCTTATTTGGATATATTGCATCAGGGTATTTTTCGCCAAATTCTTGTTCAGCTAAATACTGAACAAAAGTAGTCAAACCTTCATCCATCCATGCCCACTGTCTTTCATCACTATTTACAATCATGGGGAAAAAGTTATGGCCTATTTCATGGATAATAACCCCAATCATTCCAAATTTAACATCATCAGAATATGAGCCATCAATATTTGGTCTACCAAAATTAAAGCATATCATAGGATATTCCATTCCAATATTATGTGCATGAACAGAAACAGCTTTGTGATATGGATAATCAAATGTATATTTTGAAAAGGATTTTAGTGCCTCAACAACAGTAATTGTAGAATATTCCTCCCAAAGAGGATTACCTTCCCTTGGATATATAGAAACAGCCATTACATCTTCATTTCCAATTTTTACTGCCATCATATCAAGAATATATTTTCTAGATGTTGCAAATCCAAAATCTCTAACATTCTTTGCTGAAAACTTCCACGTTTTTTTCTGATTGGAAAAAGTTTTTTCAGCTTCAATTGCTTCATCTTGTGTAACAATTAATACTGGCTTATCATATGATTTTTTTGCTTGATTATATCTTTTCATCATCTCCTTACTGTAAACATCTTTTCGATTAATTAATTCACCAGTGGCTTCGAGAATGTGATCAGATGGCACGGTAATATTAACCTCATAATCTCCAAATGGCAAAGCAAACTCACCATCTCCCCAAAACTGATAATTTTGCCAACCCTCTACTTCATTATAGACACACATTCTAGGGAAAAATTGAGCAATTATATATGCTCTATTTTCATCATTTGGAAAGGTTTCATAACCCGATCTTCCATCTTGTTTAACATGATCATTGATATTGTACCACCACTTAATTTTAAACTCAAAACTTTGTCCAGTTGAAATTGGATCAGGCAAATCAATCCTCATCATAGTTTGATTGATTATATATTTTAAAGGCTTATTGTCGATACCTTTTACATAATCTACATTAAAACCACCATCAAATGGATCTGAGAGAAATTCTTTATCAAATGAGTCAGGGATATATGCAACTGAAACTCCTTCCGAGTCAATATCCAAGCTTGGGGAATCTTTTTTTCTAACATTTTGATCCAACTGAACCCACAAGTAACTTAATGTTTCGGGTGAATTATTTGTATAAGTTATTGTTTCATCACCATATAATTTTTTGTTTTTATCATCTAACTCAACATTTATCTTGTAATCAGCTCTTTGTTGATAGTAAGCTGGTCCAGGGGCACCTGAGGCTGTCCTAAACATGTTTGGGCTTGCAAACTCATCATAAAGTTGTCTGAATTTATTTGTATTTGTGTGACCTTGTTGTTTAGTGTCTTGGGAAAAAATATTAATTGGATAAACAAAACTTATAACTAAAAATGTCAAGAAGATTTTTTTCATAATAAATAAACTATATAGTAAATTTAATAAATATATGCTTAAGGAACAGAGATGGAACTTTGAAAATTCTCAGATGTATGAATAAAGCTTTTTTTATAATTATTATATCTATAAAGAATTATATTTTTTTGATTTCTAAACGATTGAAATAAGATTTTATTTTCAACAATTAAACTTTTAACATTTTCGGCGTTGAATATTTCTATATAATAAATTACCAAGTCATTTTTTCTTTCAAATCCTAAAAAATCGACCTTTAATTCAGATTCATTGCTGTAAATTTTAAAATTATTGAATAAATATTCTTTTATGAAAGAATTTGTTTTTTCATAGTCATCATAATCTAGCTCATTCATTTCAAATCCTAAGTCTTTTTCTAAATCATCATGGAAAATCTTCAAACTAACTTGATATGTTCCTGACTTGTCACTATAATCTATAAGTGTAGAACTCACATAGTACTTATGAGAAAAAACAAATATGAATATTGTAATTAATTTAATTATTAATTGATTCATGAAATTTTTGGAAATTTGTTAATACAAGAACATGATTTGAATTTCTAAAATCTCTCTCAACATCATAATTTTCCATTGACCCAATTACAAACTCGTATACATCATTAATTCTTAAATTATAATTATTAATAAAAAAATCAACACCATAAAATTGAATTATATCAACCACTGTACCCGATCTTGATTCTAAAACTCTGGCTTTTCTGAGAGTATCGTAATATCCACTTAATTGTTTGTATATTCCGTCAATATCAAGGGGCATAATAGGAAGTAGAATTACATTTACGAGAATACTTGCTGAATTTTTGTAGGCTATTTTTTCTTTACGTTGACCTTTAAATCCTGGTACTCCTGCATCATCGAAATTAAAAACTTCTTTCTCTTCAACTTGTTTCATGTCAGCCAACAAGTCACCTGATAAATTAAACGGAGAGACAGTCACACCTTCTAATTCATTTACTATTGGTTCTAAATGTTGACAGTGGAATTCTACCTTCTTTGTAAGATTCACTTCTGGCCATCTCTGCACCGTTTAGTCTACCAGAAATTTGAACTTTAATTCCTTCAGCATTCATCCTAATTGTAGCTGCAATAGCCATTTTTATCGCTCTTCTGTAAGAAATTCTATTCTCTATCTGACGAGCAATTGATGATGCGACAAGTTGAGCTTCAAGTTCAGGTCTCTTAATTTCAACAATATTCAATTGAATATCTTTACCAGAAATTTTCTTCAATTCTTCTTTAAGTTTATCAACTTCTTGACCCGCTTTACCAATGATTATCCCTGGTCTTGCCGTAGTGATTGTTATCGTCACAAACTTCAGTGTTCTTTCAATTATAACTCTTGATACACTAGCTTTTGATAGTCGTGTGAAAATATATTTTCTGATCTTGTCATCTTCAGCAATCATGTTGCCAAAATCTTTACCACCGTACCAGTTTGATTCCCATCCTCTAATAATTCCTAGTCTATTTCCGATTGGATTAGTTTTTTGCCCCATAATTATTCTTGAATTTGGTTTAAATTATCTAAAACTAAAGTTATATGGTTAGATCTCTTTCTAATTCTGTGAGCTCTTCCTTGAGGAGCTGGTCTCAATCTTTTTAACATTCCAGCACTATCAACTTTAATCTCTTTGATATATAAATTTTCTTTTTCAATATCAGCATCAGGATTTTTTTGTTGCCAATTATTGATGGCAGATAATAACAACTTTTCAAGTCTGAGTGAGGGCTGTTTTTGACTAAACTTTAAAATTGAAAGAGCCTTGTCAACTTTTTTACCTCTAACTTGATCAGCAACCAAACGCATTTTTCTTGGCGACGTAGGGCAATTATTAAGCTTAGCAAAAACCTTGTTTTTGTTAAGTTCCTTTAATTCCGACGCTTTATTTCTTTTTCTTGAACCCATATTTACCTACCTTTTTCCTCCTGCATGACCTCTAAATGATCTAGTTGGAGAAAACTCACCGAGTTTATGACCTACCATATTTTCTGTGATATATACCGGAACGAATTGTCTTCCGTTGTATACTGCAATTGTTTGGCCAACAAAATCAGGTATAATCATAGAAGCTCTTGACCAAGTCTTAACCACATTCTTTTTATTTGTATCAAGATTCGCTTGAACTTTCTTCAATAAACTTTTGTGAACAAACGGCCCTTTTTTTAATGATCTCGGCATAATTATTTTCTTTTTTCGATAATAAATTTATTACTAAATTTCTTCTTATTCCTAGTTTTGTATCCTTTAGCGGGAATACCTTTTTTTGATCTGGGATGTCCTCCAGATGCACGCCCTTCTCCACCGCCCATAGGGTGGTCAACAGGATTCATCACAACTGCTCTTGTTCTAGGTCTTCTTCCAAGCCATCTAGATCTACCAGCTTTACCTGAAACTACCAGTTGGTGATCAGAATTAGAAACAGATCCAATAACAGCATTACAATTAACCAAAATTAATCTGGTTTCTCCTGAGGGTAATTTTATTGTAGCGAACTTTCCATCCCTTGCCATTAATTGAGCATATGATCCTGCACTTCTAGCTAAAACAGCCCCTTTACCAGGTGACATCTCAATGCAAGATATAGTTGTACCTAAAGGTATTACAGATAAAGGCAGGCAATTACCAATTTCTGGAGAAACATTTTTCCCTGAAATAACTTTATTACCAACTTTTAAACCTTTGGGTGCAACAATGTATCTTTTTTCTCCATCTTCAAATTTAGTGAGCGCAATAAATGCTGTTCTGTTTGGATCATATTCAATACTCAATATTTCGGCATACTCCTCCTTTCTATCCCTCTTAAAATCTATCAATCTGAACTTTTTCTTATGACCACCCCCTCTGTACTTCATTGTCATTTTTCCCTGACTATTCCTTCCACCGGTTTTCTTAAATGGAATAAGCAAAGATTTCTCAGGCTTGTCAGTAGTTATCGCATCAAATCCATTTACTGTTCTTCCTCTTTGGGCAGGTGTTATTGGTTTTAAAGATTTTATAGGCATATTAAATAATTTATAAGTTATTGTAAAAATCTATTGAATCTCCATCACTCAATTGAACTATTGCTTTTTTAACAATATTTGATTTGGTTTTCTGAATACCTTTCTTAGTGTATTTAGTACTTCTTTCAGGACCATATATCTGTGTCCTTACTTTCTCAACAGTCACATTATATTTTTCTTGAACTGCTTTTTTAATTTGAATCTTGTTTACGACTTTACTAACTTCAAAGGTGTATCGATTCCTCAATTCACTATCATTTGTAGCTTTTTCTGTAATAATTGGCTTTAATATAATTTCCATTTTTACTATTGTAAATTAGATTCAATTTTTTCAATCGCTTTCTCTTCAATAACTAAATGCTGAGCATTCATAATTTTATATGTTGAAATTTCAGAATCAGAGACTACCTCTGATTTTTTTAAATTTCTGGCGGACAAATATACATTTTTATTAAGTCCATCAATTATGATTAGCGTCTTTTTTTCATTTAGCCCAACTGCAGAGATAAAATCAACAAAAGATTTAGTTTTTGGTTTTTTGAAATCAATTCTTTCAACGATAGATATTGATTTGGACTTTAATTTCATTGAGAGTGCAGACCTTCTAGCTAACCTTTTGACGTTTTTGTTTAATTTAATTCCGTAGTCTCGAGTTCTTGGGCCAAAAATAGTACCCCCTCCTCTAAAAAGTGGGTTTTTAATACTACCTGCCCTAGCTGTTCCTGTTCCTTTTTGTTTTTTTATCTTTCTGGTACTTCCTTTAATTTCAGCTCTCTCTTTTGTTTTTGCATTTCCTTGACGTTGATTAGCTAAAAATTGCTTTACATCAAGATAAACAGCATGATCATTAGGATCAATAGCGAATATATTATTTGAAAGCTCAACTTCTCTTCCAGTGGTTTTACCCTTAATATTTAAAACAGGTATTTTCATTATTTTCTTATAATTACGTACGAATTTTTATGACCAGGGATAGCACCTTTTAATACCAAGAGATTCTTTTCAGGAACGACTTTTAAGACTTTCAAGTTTTGAACGGTAACTTTGCTGTTACCAGTTTGACCTGCCATCCTCATTCCTTTAAATACTCTTGCAGGATAAGAAGCAGCACCAATTGATCCTGGGGCTCTTAATCTATTGTGTTGCCCGTGAGTAGATTGTCCAACACCAGCAAATCCATGTCTTTTGACAACACCCTGGAAGCCTTTTCCTTTGGAAATTCCTGATACATCAACAAACTCTCCTTCAATAAAATGATTTACATTGACTATATCTCCAACTTTTAATTCATCTTCAAAACCTTTGAATTCAACAACTTTGGATTTGGGTTCAGTATTTGCTTTTTTAGCATGACCTTTTTCGGCATTATTTAAGCGAGATTCTTTTTTATCAAAAAAACCAAGTTGAACTGAATCGTAACCATCCTTTTCATTGTTTTTTAATTGAGTAACAACGCAAGGGCCAGCTTCAATAACTGTACAAGCTAAATTTTTCCCGCCTTCGTCGAAAAGGCTAGTCATACCAATTTTTTTTCCAATTAATCCTGACATAAATTATACTTTAATTTCAACTTCAACTCCGCTGGGTAATTCTAATTTCATTAGAGCATCGATTGTTTTTGATGATGAACTATATATATCCAATAACCTTTTGTAAGATGACAACTGGAATTGTTCACGAGCTTTCTTATTAACGTGGGGAGATTTTAATACTGTAAATATTTTCCTCTTTGTTGGAAGAGGAATTGGACCGGTTACAATAGCACCAGTTGTTTTAACAGTCTTTACAATCTTCTCAGCTGATTTATCAACCAGATTAAAGTCATATGATTTTAGTTTTATTCTAATTTTCTGACTCATAATTATTCTTGATTAACTCCTTTAATTGATGCTATTACTTCATCTGAAATATTTCTTGGTGTCTCAGCATAGTGCGAAAACTCCATTGTAGATGTAGCTCTTCCAGAACTAAGAGTTCTTAGAGCAGTTACGTACCCAAACATTTCTGATAATGGAACTATAGCTTTTACAACTTTAGATCCAGCTCTATCATCCATATTATTAACTTGACCTCTTCTCCTATTCAAATCCCCAACAATATCACCCATGTTTTCTTCAGGTGTGAGAGCTTCCAGTTTCATCATTGGCTCCATAATAACTGATTTAGCTAATCTTGCAGCTTCTTTGAAACCTAATTTAGCAGCTAGTTCAAATGAAAGAGAATCTGAATCAACAGGATGGAATGATCCATCAGTAAGCGTTACTTTGAGAGAATCAATTTCAAATCCAGCAAGGGGTCCGTTTTTCATGGCATCTTTAAACCCTTTTTCAACTGATGGAATATATTCTTTTGGAACATTACCGCCTTTTATCTTGTTAATGAATTCTAACCCCTCTTTCTCTTCTTCACCTGGCTCCATGGTAAATACTATATCTGCAAATTTACCTCTACCACCAGTTTGTTTTTTATAAACCTCTCTATGTTGTGCTGAAGCTGTAATTGCTTCTTTATATTCCACTTGAGGTTTACCTTGGTTAACCTCAACTTTAAATTCTCGTCTTAATCTATCAACTAGAATGTCTAAATGTAATTCACCCATTCCGGAAATAATTGTTTGCCCTGAAGCTTCATCAGTTCTGACTTGGAATGTTGGATCTTCCTCTGCTAATTTTGATAATGCAATACCTAATTTATCAACATCTGCTTTGGTTTTAGGTTCAACAGCAATACCAATAACAGGATCTGGAAAAATCATACTTTCTAAAATAATTGGATGTTTTTCTGAACTTAATGTGTCTCCTGTTTTTATATCCTTAAAACCTACTGCAGCACCAATATCTCCGGCTTCGATAAAATCAATAGCGTTTTGTTTGTCGGCATGCATTTGATATATTCTAGAAATTCTTTCTTTTGATTCAGATCTATTATTAAACACATATGATCCGGCATCTAATCTTCCAGAATATACTCTAAAAAAAGCTAATCTCCCTACATAAGGATCAGTTGCTATTTTGAAAGCCAAAGCCGAAAAAGGTTCAGAAACAGATGGCTTTCTTAAAATTTCATTATCATTATCAGGATCAGTACCAACAATAGCTTCTTTGTCAATAGGTGATGGTAAATATCTACAAACACAATCTAAAAGAAATTGTACACCTTTATTTTTAAATGCAGATCCACAAACCATTGGAATAATACTCATGTCCTGAGCTGCCTTTCTTAAGGCCTCATGAATTTCATCTTCTGAAATTGATTCAGGATCTTCAAAGAATTTTTCCAATAAGTTATCATCATATTCAGCAACAGCTTCTATTAAATTTGCCCTATATTTATCAACTTCATCCTTCATATCCTCGGGTATGTCAACAACATCGAAAGTTGATCCTTTATTTTCCTCATGCCAAACAATTCCACGATTCTTAACTAAATCTACAATACCTTTAAAATCTTCTTCGTTTCCAATTGGAAGAACAATAGGAACTGCATTAGATTTAAGCATATCTTTTATTTGATTACAAACCTTTAAAAAATCAGAGCCTTGTCTGTCCATTTTATTAACAAACCCCATTCTTGGAACTTTATAATTATCAGCTAGCCTCCAATTGGTTTCAGATTGCGGCTCAACACCATCAACAGCACTAAATAAAAAAACAAGACCATCAAGAACTCTTAAAGATCTGTTTACTTCAACTGTAAAATCAACGTGGCCTGGCGTATCTATAATATTAAAATGATATGGCTTTGATGAATCAACCTTGTTTCCCTGTTCAGTTGGAAAATTCCATGTACATGTCGTTGCAGCAGAGGTGATTGTAATCCCTCTTTCTTGTTCTTGTTCCATCCAATCCATAGTTGCAGCTCCATCATGTACCTCACCAATTTTATGACTCACACCAGTGTAGTACAATATTCTCTCAGTGGTTGTTGTTTTACCAGCATCAATGTGTGCAGCTATTCCAATGTTCCTAGTATATTTTAAATCTCTTGACATGTTTTAAAATCTAAAGTGAGAAAATGCTTTATTGGCTTCAGCCATTTTGTGAGTATCTGTCTTTTTCTTTACTGCAGCTCCTTCTTCTTTTTCAGCGGCAAGAATCTCAGCGGCTAATTTTTGTGACATTGACTTTTCATTTCTTTTTCTTGCATAACTAATTAACCATTTCATTGCCATCGACACTTTTCTATCTGGACGGATTTGCATCGGAATTTGAAATGTAGCACCCCCAACTCTTCTACTTCTGACTTCAACATGAGGCATAACATTTGAAAGACCATCTTTCCAGATTTCGAGTGAAGACTTTTCAGATGGTTGTTTTTTTTCTTCAATAATATCCAAAGCATCGTAAAATATTTTTAAAGCAGTAGACTTTTTACCATCCCACATAAGCATATTTACGAATCGGGTAACTAATTGATCATTAAATTTAGGGTCTGGAATTAGAGGACGTTTTTTTGCTTTTCTTTTTCTCATTTTGTTGTTATTGAGCGGTTCATCAAATTAGAACATCATTTTTTTGCCTTAGCTTTTTTGGCACCATACTTTGATCTGCGTTGCAATCTACCTTCAACACCTGCAGTATCAAGTGCTCCTCTAACAATATGGTAACGAACACCAGGGAGATCTTTAACCCTACCACCTCTTACTAAAACAATAGAGTGTTCCTGTAAATTGTGACCCTCACCAGGGATGTAAGCGTTTACTTCAATACCATTCGTTAATCTAACCCTTGCTACTTTTCTCATGGCAGAATTAGGTTTCTTAGGAGTAGTTGTGTAAACCCTCGTACAAACACCTCTTTTTTGAGGGCACCCAACAAGGGAAGCAGATTTACTTTTTTTAACTACTTTCTTTCTACCTTTTCTAACTAATTGCGATATTGTAGGCATATAATAAAATTTTCCTTCTTAAAACGGCTGCAAATGTATAATAATTTTGGAACTATTCAAATCAATAGAAAAAAAAATAATATTTAAAATGTATAACAGGGAAATCACTATACTTAATACTAAATATTTTTTGAATTGATAGTTTTGAGGAATTCGCAATAAGACATAAATATTATTACAGTAATCTCAATAAAATTATTTGTTTTTTGTACCTCTGTAAAAAATTCAGTTTTTTCCTTTTTTTCTTTGCTTATTAACAATTTATTAACATATTTGTGGGTTCAAATAAATAAATATTATGAAAAAACTATTTTTTAAAGCATTGTTTATGTCATTTTTAATGGCATTTCAATTAAGCTTTGCTCAGAAAACAGTTTCTGGTACAGTTACTGATGATAATTCAGTTCCCCTTCCGGGTGCAACGATTGTCGTTGAAGGTACTTCTACAGGTGTGACAACTGACTTTGATGGAAATTATTCTATCTCGGCTTCTGAAGGCGATGTTCTTGTTGTTAGCTTTGTTGGGTATGCATCTGCATCTGCAACTGTTGGAGCATCATCAACTTTAAATTTTAGCTTATCACCATCTAGTGCTTTAGAGGAGGTTGTAGTAACCGCTCTTGGTATTTCTAGAGAAAAAAAGTCTCTTGGTTTCGCCCAACAGACTGTCTCTGGGGATGTGATTGCTGAAAGTAAGCAAGTTGACCTTAATGTCGCTCTGACAGGTAAGGTAGCTGGTGTTCAAATGATTGGAGGATCAAGCTCGACTTTTGACAACGGTTTCCTTAGGTTAAGAGGTGAATCAGACGTATTATATGTCGTTGATGGTGTAAAAGTTTATGCTATGTCAGATATTAATGTAGATAACATCGCAAATATTTCAGTACTTAAAGGTGCTGCCGCAACTGCTCTTTATGGTGCAGATGCTAAAAGCGGTGTAATCGTAATTAGTTCCAAGAAAGCTAAGGCTGGTGAAAACAATTTCACTGTTAATCATTCAACGTCAATAAGTTCTGTATCATTACTTCCTAAGTATCAGAATGAGTTTGGTGGTGGATACTATCAGGACTGGGATACATTTACCTACAACCCTGCAACAGATCCAGCAGCTTGGGCTTCTTTTACAGGACATAGAATTCCTTATTATGGTGCTGATGAATCATGGGGACCCCCAATGGATGGAACTATGGTTAGACACTGGGATAGTTGGATACCAAACCACCCAGACTTTGGTACTCTAAGAGCATGGAATCCAAATCCTGATAACGTAAAAGATTTCTTCAACAATGGTGTTGAAAATAGTACTACTCTTTCCTTTAATAGTGGGTCTGATACAGCAACTGTTAGAGGATCTATGAGATTAATTGACGAACAATTACCGTTCCCTAATACTGACAGGAACCAAATTGATGTTAATATTACTGGGGATGTTATTATTGCAGATAGATTAACTGCATTTACATCATTAAATTACCAGTACAGAAAAACATTAAACTTCCCTGTTAATGGTTATGGAGGCTTAGGTGCTAACTTTAGCCAATGGTGGCAACGTCAATTGGATATGGACAGATTAGCGTCTAATTTTGAATTTGAGGGTAAATACTATACATGGAATAGAATTTCAGCAAGAAATGCTACACCTAAGTATTGGGATGCTCCTCAATTTGACTTTTATGTTGATCAAAATAATCAAAGAAAAAACACATTATTTGGAAACTTTGGTCTTAATTATGAAATAAACGATAACATTTCTGCTACTGTTGAAGCTAGAAGAAGATTTAATTCCTACGAAAGAAACGGAAGAACTGGATGGGGTGGTATAGACCAAGCTTCATTTAGTGAGTCTACATCTAGATATGTTCAGAATGAGTTAGCTGCAACCTTACAATATGATGAAAGATTTGAAGATTTCGATGTTTCAGCTATTTTAGGTTATCAAGCAACTCAAAATAGAAATCAATCAATATCTGCGTCAACTGTTGGAGGCCTATCAATCCCTGATTTTTATAGTATTGCAACATCAGTTGACAGACCAAATTATTCTTCAAGTTTATCAAAATCAAAAGTATTATCCACATATGCTAGTGTTTCAGTTGGTTACAATAGCATAGCATATTTAGACGGATCATATAGATTTGACTGGGGTTCTACAGCTAATCCTGATAACAACAGAATTGAAACGTGGGGTCTTTCAGGTAGTTTAATTCTTAGTGAATTAATAGATAGTGCCGATATAACTTTTGCTAAATTAAGAGCAGGTTATTCTGAAGCTCCTGTTTTTCCAGGTACTTATGCAACAACTCAGGTTTACAGTGTAGGAACTGCTTATGGATCTTTTCCAAGATTTGCTGTTCCAAATACACAATCTAACCCTAATTTACTAGGTGGTACTAGAAGTGAATTTGAAGTTGGTGCTGAATTCAGTTTCCTTGACAATAAAATCGGTATTGACGTTACATATTTTGATAGAAAAGATAAAGATCAACCAATTTCTATTCCTGTAACTGGATCTACTGGTTATACTGGTTTAGCTATTAACTCTGGTGAGTCTTCAGCTGAGGGTATCGAGGTTACTTTAAACCTTAACCCTGTATCAACTGCAGATTTCAACTGGAATCTATCGTTGAATTTTGCTACTTTGAATAAGTATACTGATAAGTTAGCAGATGGAATTGATATTAGAGTTCTAGATAGTTGGGCTTCTTGGTACAGCTTACAACTTCAAGAAAGAGTTGGTGAAGAATGGGGAATGTGGGTAGGAAGAAAAAAGGCTAGAGATGCAAATGGCACTCAAATTTTAACTTCTAGTGGTAGAGCTACTTATGATACTCAGCAAATCCTTGGTAATCTACTTCCTGATTTTACTGGTGGACTGACTACGTCTTTAAGCTATAAGAATTGGGATTTAGGTCTAGGATTTGATTTCCAGAAAGGTGGTACATTCTATTCTACAACCAATATGTTTACTTACTACTCAGGAATTCATGAGGACACTGTTGGTCTAAATGATAGAGGCGTTTCTTTAAGAGATCCTGTTTCTGCCGGTGGTGGTGTCAGAGTTCAAGGTGTAACCGCATCTGGTGAAGCCGTTGATACATACATGGGAGCTGTTACTTATTATTTCCAACATTTCTTTGGAAACCATGAGCACTGGTTATATGATGCTTCTTATGTTAAGTTAAGAACTGCAAGATTAGGATATAATTTCTCTAAAGACTTGCTTGATGGAACACCATTTGACAATGTAAATGTTGCGTTGGTTGGTAATAACTTGTTGTTATTGTATTCAAATATACCTGAGGGTGGGCTTGATCCAAGTGAGATCGAAGGATCTGGATCAATTGCTACTGGATATAGAAACGTAGAAGGTGGTCAGCTACCTCCATCAAGAACAATAGGTCTTAACGTAAGTTTAACATTTTAAAATATAATATTTAATTAAATGAAAAATATAATTAACAAAATTGGAGTTTTAACGGTTGTTTTCTCTTTATTCTTAGTTTCTTGTGAAACTGTAGATTTTGGAGACGAGAATGTTAACCCAAATTCTCCAACATCGAAAAAAACAGATGCACTATTAACTAATGCTATGACTTATATGCCTAATGTTGTTAGTGCTGTTGATCCTAACTATTTTGTTCAAACCGTATCAGATGTAACTTATACTACTGGTTCAAGATATGATCAAACGGAATGGTCTTGGAATGGACTATATACTGGACCATTAAAGGATTTACAGGAAGTTCTTGATTTAAATGAGAATTATCCTAATGAAGTAACTGGTGGTGGTAGTAATGGTAATCAAAAAGCTGCTGCACATATTATGATGGCATATTATTACCTTCATATTACCGACAGATGGGGCTATGCTCCATATTCAGAAGCTCTTAAAGGTTCTGACAATGTATCACCCAAATTTGATTCTGTTGAGTTTATTTATAATTCTCTATTAGCAAACCTCGATGCTGCTGTAGGAATGATGGATAATGGCGGATTAAATGGAGATATACTATTTGGAGGAAATATGAATGGATGGGTAGTAATGGCTAACACTCTTAAAATGAGAATTGCATTAAGAATGGCGGATGTAGATCCATCTATGGCTGCTAGCGTTTTTAATGCTGCTTACAATAGTGGAGTTATTGGTCAAGGTGGAGACTTACATTATCCTTACCTGACCAGTGATGCCTTTGACAACCCGTGGCAAGATAGATTTCAAACTAGATATGACTTTGTCGTAAGCAAACTATTAATTGATTATCTGAAATCAAGTGGTGATCCAAGACTTCCTTACATGGCTGATGGTACTGCGATATCTAACGGAACTGAGTATGTAGGATTAGAGTACGGACTAGAAAACCCAGGTGTTTTAGAGACTTTACTTTCAGGTATTGATGGTAGAATAATCTATGATGGTACTCAACAAGGTGGTTGGATTGCAACTTACGCAGAGGTATGTTTTGCAATGGCTGAAGCTAATGAAAGAGGTTGGACAACAGTTGGGGACACATTAACTTGGTTAAAGTTAGGTATCCAAGCATCTTGTGAAAGATGGGGTGTTCCATCTGCATCTGCTGCTTCATTTGCTGCATCTGCAACTCTTGGTTCAAATCCTATGGAAACTATTGCGATGGCAAAATGGGTTGATATGTTTTGTCAAGGTTATGAAGCTTGGACAGAGTATAGAAGACTTGATTTCCCAGTATTATCTCCTCCTGCTACTGCAATTACTGGAAATGGAGTTCCTGTAAGAAATGGTTATGGTGGATTAGTTCCTTCTCAAAACAAGGCTAGCTATGATGCTGCTGTTGCTGCTCAAGGACCTGATAACCAGGACACAAAATTATGGTGGGATACTAAGTAATTAGTTGAAAATCTAAATTTTAAAAAAAGCGTCCCAAATGGGGCGCTTTTTTTTTAAATTAGCATTAAATAATTAATAAATGAAAAAAGTTATCCTTTTTATTTTCTTAGTAAATATGACTACTAATGCTCAAAATCTTTCTGAACTTACAGAACAAAATTTATTTAGAGGTGGTAATGTGTTTTTAATAGATAAAATGAATAAATATGATTTAGATATAGATGGTACCCCATATCTAAATCCTGATTTTGACAAAGGCCAAATTATTTTTGAAAATGGAAATACTTACAGCGGTGAAATCAGAATTGATCTTGTAGCTCAAAATTTTCAAATCAAAGGTAAAAATGGAAAAATAACTCCAATTGAGGTAAATGATAAAGTTAAAATTCAAATCAACGGTGATCAATATAAACTTCACGCAATTAATAGATCTGAATATGGGGAAATTGGCATACTTAGAGAATGTATTAAATTAGAGAATATAAGTGTTTACTATTTTCCCAGAAAAAAACTTCAAAAACCAATTGAAGCTGGGATTAGTGCCCCAACTTCAGGATATGGAAAAACTGACAATCCTGAATGGAAGGATGACGGTTTTTATTTTTTTCGAATAAATGGCAAATACGTGAGAGTTCCAACGAAGTATAAAAAACTTTTGGAACTAAATATTTTTGACCAGGAAAAATTAAAAGCTTTTAGAAAGAAAAATAAATTAGACTTAAAAAAAGAGGATAAACTAATCGAGTTAGTTAAATACTTTAATGAAAATTAATGAATTCAGAAAATGAGTTCTTAATATATGGTAAAAGAGCTATTTACGAAGCATTAGAAAATAATATTGAAATTGATAAAGTTTTTCTTCAAAAAAACAATTCTTATTTAGAGAATATAAAATCAAAACTTCATAAAAGAAATATTCAAATCTCTTTTGTTCCTATTGAAAAACTAAATCGACTAACTAAAAATAATCATCAAGGAATAGTCGCATCAATCTCTCCAGTATCTACTTTGGGAATTTATGATATAGAAAAAAAATTAAAAACTAATACATCAATATTAATTTTAGTTTTGGACGGAATAACTGACACAAAAAACTTTGGAGCTATCGTTAGAAGTGCCGAGTGTTTTGATGTTGATATGATAATCATCCCAAAGACAGGTAGCTCATCAATAAATGGTGAAACTATCAAGTCTTCATCAGGTGCTATTTTCAACGTTCC
The DNA here is from genome assembly GCA_902610105.1 of uncultured Bacteroidota bacterium. The sequence goes on along the minus strand of CACLUN010000008.1, from coordinate 4,108 downwards.
CATTTGCAAAGTAGATCATATTAAGGATGCTATATTTCTTTTAAAAGAGAATGAAATAAATTTAGTTGCGACAAGTGATAAAGGAACAGAGTCATTATATAAGTATAAATATGATTCGAAGACAGCTCTGATAATGGGATCTGAGGGAAAAGGAGTTAGTAAATCTGTAATAAAGCTTTGTGATCAAGTCGTTAATATAGAAATGAAAGGAAAGATTTCATCACTAAATGTTTCTGTAGCTACAGGTATTTTCTTGTCTGAATTTAGACGTCAATTTAATTAAAGAATATCTTTTAAAATGTTTAAGTTATTAACAATTAGACACTTATCATGTGTTTTTTCACCAAAATTCGCGTAATGAATTGCATGCATACCAACTGAGATAGCTCCCATTATATCTGCTTCAAAACTATCACCTATCATGAGGGATTCATCAGCATTGGAATTTGAGTTTTCTAATGCATATTTAAAAATAATTGGATTAGGTTTTTTAACTCCAACCGATTCTGAATCGAAAACTTTTTCAAAATAATTATTTATTCCAGAATTATTTAATTTGTTTGATTGAACTTTTTTAAACCCATTAGTTAAAATAAATAGCTTATATTTCGGCTTTAGGTATTCTAACAACTCGATTGCTCCATCAATTAAATAATTAAATTTTGGCAATGTCTCTATATAATCATCTGAGAGGGTATTTATCAATTCAGATGGTAAATCAAAATTCAATTTAAAAAATGCCTCTTTTAATCTGTTGTACCTCAAATATTCTTTTGTTATAGATTCATTTCTATACAATTTCCAATATTTAAGATTAATAGGTATATAAATATCTAGAAAATGATCTAAATCAATACTAATATTATTCTTTTTGAATAGAAACTCAAATGTACAGGCGGAGTTCCTTTCAAAGTCCCAAATTGTATGGTCTAAATCAAAAAAAATACTTTTAACCTTCTTCACTAATATAATTTTTTATTCCATTGATGTTTAATGAGCCGAAATTACCTGAGCTCATTAATAAGAGGCATGAATTGTCATATCTTAATGAAATTAAATAATTAAAAAGATCAACACTTTCACTAATTATAATTAAATTTTTAATATTAAATGCTGATGAAATTAATCTATTATTTAAGGATTCTGAGCTATTAATTTTTTTATTTTTTTTATCATAAAAAACAATGGGTAAATCACAATTATCCAAACATCCAGAATATTGTTGAATAAATTTAGGATCTAGACTGCTGAACGTATGAAGTTCAAATACTGAAATTAAAAACTTATTTGAGAAGGTTTCCCTAGCTGCATTAACACTAGCTTTTAATTTACTCGGGGAATGGGCAAAGTCTCTTATTAAAAGATTATTAGAACCTTTGTAGATAATTTCTAATCTTTTACTTGCACCTTTGAATGTTGATATTGAATTATAGAAATCATCATCTAACACTCCTAACAATGAGCAGATTTTTTTTGCCGCTTCAATGTTCGAAAGGTTATGTTCTCCAAAAACTTTTAATGGAATATTACCTTCATTTGAATTAATGAAAACATTGTCATTTGAGAGAGAATATTCTGGAAGGTTGTATTCAATTTTTCTTATGTAACTATCATTGTTTTTAACAATATCTGTAAGCAATGAATCTAATTCATTATATACAAGCACACCACCATCAACAATAGTGTTTAGAAAAATATCAAACTGTTTTGCATAAAACTCAACACTATTAAAAACATTTACATGATCCCAAGAAATTCCTGAAATTAAGGCAATATTAGCTTTATATTTATGAAATTTAGGAGTGAGATCAATGGGTGATGACAAGTATTCGTCTCCTTCAATTAAAATAAACTCATTTTCATAGGACAATGAAACAGTACCGCTAAACCCCTCTAACTCAGCACCCAATACATAATCTATTGAGAAGTTATTATTATTCAAAACATGCAGAATCATGGATGTAATCGTAGTTTTTCCGTGACTACCACCAATAACAATTCTTGTCTTATTTTTAGAATAGTTATAGATAAATTCGGGATAAGATAAAATATTAAGGTTTAATTCTTGAGCTCTAATAAGCTCTGAATTATCTTTTTTTGCATGCATACCTAGAATAATGAAATCAATATCAGTGGAGATTTTTTCTGGGAACCAGCCAAATTCTGATGGAGATATATTATTTTCTTTTAGTCTTGATAAAGAAGGTTCATATAACTTATCATCACTACCTGAAATTTGATAACCTGATTTTTTTAAAGCAATAGCAAGACTGTGCATTACGCTTCCACCAATAGATATAAAATGTACTTTAGAACTCATATAATTAAAATTCGTTATAAAATTCTTGTGCTTTATCTCCCTCATCTTTAGAGAAAGAATAAATATTTTTAATTATATCTCTTGCTTTCTTATTTCCTCCACCAAAGAATCTGGGCACCTTTAGGTAAATTTCAAGTAATGCACGATTTAAGTCAATATCCTTACTATTTATTAAATAGGCTTTCTCAAAAAGTTTTACCATTTCACGTGCATTCTTGGCTTGTTGAAATCTTGGCATTGCTTCGACTTCCAAACCAAATGCAGATGCATATTTGAAATTAAAATCGAAGCTACTTGGATTAATTTGGACGAGTTTTTTATAAGTTAGAGCTGCTTCACTAAAGTTTGAAGATTTGAACAATGAATCTCCAAATTTTTCTAGTTCCATTATAATTTTAGTATTTTTCTGCTCAGTTTGAGCATTTATAACGATTGAACATACAATAAAAACTAGTTTAATTTTTTCCATAAAATATCTTTTAAATTCTGTATACCGTCCATTGTAACAGATGAAATAAAATGAATTTGACAGTCTTTAATTGAAGACATAACTTCCTTTTTAAATTTACTAAAACTTTTGGGCTCCACTAAATCACATTTGGATATAACCAAAACCTTTTCTTTATCGTTTAGCTCAGGATTATACGCATTGAGTTCTTTATTAAGTATTTTAAACGTTTTTTGGAAATTTTTTGACTCAACTGATATTAAAATGCAAAGTATAGCATTTCTTTCAATATGTCTTAAAAAATGATGGCCGAGACCCTTACCCTCAGATGCACCTTTAATAATCCCTGGAATATCAGAAATTACAAATGTGTTGAAGTCTCTATGTTTCACAATACCCAAATTAGGCTTAAGGGTAGTAAATTCGTAATTAGCAATTTTGGGTTTGGCATCAGTCATAACACTCAAAAGTGTAGATTTACCAGAGTTTGGTAATCCGACTAATCCAACATCTGCTAAAACTTTAAGTTCAACTGTAAATTTTTTTTCGATTCCTTTTATACCTGGTTGAGCATATTTTGGTGTTTGATTGGTAGATGATTTAAAGTTCCAATTGCCCAAACCTCCTTTTCCACCCTCAATTACAATTTTTTTATCACCATGATTAATGGATTCATAAATAAGTTCATTTGATTCACTGTCTCTAACTACAGTTCCAACAGGGACTTTAATTATTTCATCTAAACCATTTGAACCTGAGCTTCTCGACTTACCACCGTCTCCTCCATTTTCGGCTTTAAAATGTTTTTTAAACTTAAAATGATACAAAGTCCATAAATTTTTATCGGACATAAAAATAATGTGGCCTCCTCTACCTCCATTTCCACCATCCGGCCCTCCTTTGGCAACAAACTTTTCTCTTCTTAAGTGGGTGGATCCTTTACCACCATCACCTGATTTCGCATTTATTTTGACATAATCAACAAAATTATCTTCAGTCATTTTTTTTTGAATCTACAACATTAATTAATCGATTATTGACATCATTCAAACTTCCAACTCCATCGATAGAATAAAACTTATTTTGATTTTCGTAAAAAACAATTAATGGTTTTGTTTTTTTATCATATTCCTCAAGTCTTTTATTTATCTTATATTCACTTTGGTCATCATTTCTTCCGCTAGTTTTTCCTCGCTCTAATAGTCTATTAACTAATTTATCATTCGGAACATCTAAACCAATAACTAAATCAATTTTTAAATTCAAATTAATTAAAAGATTGTCTAGAGATTTTGCCTGTAAAATAGTTCTTGGAAAACCATCGAGAATAAACCCATTAC
>CACLUN010000007.1 GCA_902610105.1 uncultured Bacteroidota bacterium | reverse complement strand
TGGTATAAAAAAATTAAAAGAAAAATTACTTTCGAATATTTGATATGGAAAGAAATTAATGATGATTTTGAACATATCAATGCTCTAGTAAGTATATGCAAAAGAATTCCATCAAAAGTAAATATTATTGAATATAACGATACAGATAACTCTATATTTCGGAATGCAGATGATAAATGGATAAATAACTATGTAACTACCTTAAAAGAAAATAGAATACCTGTCTCTGTACGAAGATCAAGAGGTAAAGATATTGATGCTGCGTGCGGTCAATTGGCAAATAAATATTAATTTAAATAAGTGAGTAAAGTATACGAAATAAGAGAGCCAATTTCAGAAGAAATGGAAATTTTCGAAAATAAATTTTCGAAATTGATGTTGTCGGACGTACCGTTGCTTAACAGAATTACCCACTACATTATCAAAAGAAAGGGAAAGCAAATGAGACCAATGTTGATCTTTTTATTTTCCAAGTTATTGAGCTCTGGAAAGGTTAATGAAAAGGTTTACAGGGGTGCATCTGTAATTGAATTGATTCATACAGCTACACTCATACACGATGATGTAGTTGATGAAAGTAACAAAAGAAGAGGATTCTTTTCAATCAATGCAATATGGAAAAATAAAATTGCTGTTTTGGTTGGAGATTTTTTACTATCTAAAGGTATGTTATTATGTATTGATAATAAAGACTATGATATTCTTGATGTTATTTCTGAATCTGTCAAACAGATGAGTGAAGGTGAGTTGTTACAAATTGAAAAAGCTAAAAAATTAGATATTGACGAAGAAACGTACTTTGAAATTATAAAAAAGAAAACAGCATCTCTAATAAGTTCATGTTGTAAAATTGCTGCTGTTTCTGTTAAGAGCTCATCATCTGAAATCAAAAAAATTACAAGAATTGGTATGCATATTGGAATTGCTTTTCAAATTAAAGATGACTTATTTGATTACGGAAAAAAAACAATAGGTAAACCCAGAGGGATTGATATTAAACAAAAGAAAATTACTTTACCATTAATATATACTTTAAATAATATTAATAAGTCAGAAAAAAGATGGCTCATCAAATCGTTAAAAAAGAATAAAAAAAGTAGAGCTTTAATCAATCAAATTATTAGTTTAGTTAAAGAAAGAGGTGGTCTTAGTTATGCTATTCAGATTATGAAGAAGTATCACAAACTTTCCCTTGATGATTTAGATACTTTTAAAGATAGTTCTTATAAAGACTCATTAAAAAATTTGGTTAATTACGTTATAGAGAGAAATTATTAGTTTGATATCCAAGAATACCATAGAAAAAGTTTTTGAAATTTCCAGAGTAGAGGAAGTAATTGGTGAGTTCATACAATTAAAAAAATCTGGTTCAAATTATAAAGGTTTGAGTCCATTTACTAATGAAAAGACACCGAGTTTTATGATTTCTCCAGCAAAACAAATATGGAAAGATTTTAGTAGTGGTAAAGGTGGAAATGTTGTGGCTTTTTTGATGGAACATGAACAATTATCCTATCCTCAAGCGATTAAATTTCTTGCAAAAAAATATAATATTGAAGTTGAGGAAACAGCTATATCATCTGAACAGAAAGAAAAAATTGATCAAAAAGAGAAGTTTATTTTGATATGTGAGTTTGCAAAGAAGTTTTTTAAAGAACAATTAAACAAAACAGATTTTGGAAAAAATATTGCATATAATTATCTCACAGAAAGAGGATTTAATAAAAGTACAATAGAAGATTTTGAAATTGGATGTTTAACTGAAAAAAGAGATTCTTTGAAAGAATTCTCATTCGAGAAAGGATATGATATTGATGACTTAGTAAGTCTTGGATTAATTTCAAGTAAAAATCAAAATGATATTTATAGATCTAGAATTATTTTTCCTATCAAAACTATATCTGGAAGAACTGTTGGATTTGGGGCCAGAGTAATTAAAAGTTCATCCAAATCTGCAAAATATATAAATAGCCCTGATTCAGTCATTTACAATAAAAGTAAAATTTTATACGGCCTACATAATTCTAAAAACGAAATAGTTAAAAATGATAACTGCTATATCGTTGAAGGATATACTGATGTCATTCGCTTTCACCAAAAGGGTATCAAAAATGTAGTTTCATCATCAGGAACAGCTCTTACTATTGGACAAATAAATATAATCAGAAGATTAACCAAGAATATTACTATGCTTTTTGACTCTGATAATGCAGGAGTTAATGCAACAATCCGATCAATTGATATGATTTTATCTGAGGGTATGAATGTTAATATTTGTTTATTTCCAGAAAATGAAGATCCAGATAGTTTTGCTTTAAAAAAAGAAACGCAAGAGATAGAGAAATATTTAAATGATAATGCAATTGATTTTATTGAATTTAAAACAAAAAAACTTAGTGAATCCAAAAGAAATTCAGCAACTGAAAAAGCTCAGGTCATTAATGATATAATATCAAGTATAGCAAAAATTCCTGATAAGATTAAACAAGAAATTTACATCAAACAATGTTCAGAAATGCTTGAAATTACTGAGAATACATTATTTAATGCGCTTGCTCAGCTTACTCAAATATCTAGTGTTAATAAAAATGTAACTCAGCAACAACCTCAAAAAGTTGAACCTGAAAAAACAACTCAAATTTTTAAATTGGAGAAGAAAATTATTGAGATTTTAATTTTATATGCGAATTGTAAAGTTACTTTTGATGAAATTAAAATGTTTAAAGATGATAAGGGTGATATAATTTATAAACCGCAAAAGATAGAATCTTTTGTATATGAAAAGATTTTTTTAGATCTACAATCAGATGAAATTGAATTTGCTAATGATGATTTTAAAATCCTGTATAATAAACTAATAAATGAATTTCAGAAAAAACAGAATTTTGATCCTAAGGTTTTTATTAATTCTTTACCGCAGAATTTATCTGAGCTTGTTACTTCGATTTTAATTGAAGATGAGATTTATCAATTACATAACTGGAGATCAAAAAATGTCATAGTCAAAGGAAAAGACCGATCAATATCTCAATTAGTTACTGAAACCATTTTGACCCTACGAACACTATTAATAAACAAGAAAGTACAGGATCTGAGTAAATTAAATGATGGTGCAGATGAAAATTTTAATAAAGATACTCTTGAGGAAATTGTTAATTATTATCAATTAAAATCTTTATTGTCGAAAAAACTTAATAGGGTAATTTAGTTTTTCAAATTTTCTGGGATTTCGCAAATAGGGATTGGAACCATTTTGTGTTTATTCGCAATATTAAAGCTTTTTAAAATATTAAAAACATCTTTTTCTCTTCCTGAGAAATCTGATTCCGATTTGCCGTTATCTAACTCATTCATTGCCCACTCTAATTCATTGTAGCTTGCTCCAATTTGATTCTCATCTGTTCTAGTGTCATCCCAAAGACCGTCTGTTGGTTCAGCAATAATTATATCGTTACTGATACCCATCTCTTTGGCAATATTTCTAACCTCACTCTTCATTAAATCAGCAATCGGCGATAAGTCAACACCGCCATCTCCATATTTTGTATAAAATCCAACGCCAAAATCTTCAACTTTATTTCCAGTCCCAGCTACTAATAAATTATTAACCGAAGCAAAATAATAGAGTGTTAGCATTCTTAATCTTGATCTAGAGTTTGCTAGAGCAAGTTCATTATTTTTTTTACTAGTGATGGAAATACTATTTTTAATTTCATCAAATGATTTAGCCAAATTTATGTACTTACTGTCTACATTACTAAAGTTAGATTTTAGCCATTCAATGTGTTTTTTTGATCTATCTAATTCTTTACTTGATTGATAAATAGGCATCTCTAAACAAAGAGTTGGTAATCCTGTTTTTGCGCACAGAGTTGAAGTGACCGCTGAATCAATTCCACCTGAAATACCAATAACAAAGCCGTTTGTTTTTGAATTTTTTGAGTAAGAATTAAGCCAATTAACAATGTGTTTGATTAACTTTGGATTATTCATATTAAAATGAAAAATTTAATATTTAAAACTACTCAAATTCAATGCCAAATTAAATCATTTAATGTTCAAAATAAAATCTTTGTATTAATTATTTGTATTTCTTTTTTATCATGTATTTCAAATACCACCCATAAATTTGATTCGAATTTTGATATAGAAATTGATAGGTTTGAGAAAAAATTTTTTGAAATTTCAGAGGATTCCATATCAATGTTAATTAATGATTACCCTTTTCTTTTTTCTGATGAGTTTGATATTTCAAATTGGATTGAAATAAAAAGAGATTCTACTAGAAATTATATTTACAATAAGTCAGTTAATATTTTTGAAGATACATCACTGTTAGAGAAAGATATTAAAAAAATATTTTCTAGAACAAAAGGCTATTTTCCAAACTTTGATATTCCCAAGATAATTACACTTAACAATGGAGTTGATTATAAATACAATTTGATTGATTCAGACAGTATTATTTTACTCTCTTTAGACTGCTATTTGGATGATGAATTGCTCTATGGTAATATTCCAAAACATATTTCAGATCAAATGAATCCAGATTTTATTTCAAATGATATTAATGAATTAATTTCATCAAGATTTATTGAGTTCCCAAACGATAGAAAATTTATTTCAAAGATTATTTATCATGGAAAATTACTTTTTCTGATGAACAAGCTTTCAGATAATAACGCCAGTAAGTTATTAGGCTATGATAAAATTAAATCCAGTTGGATTAATGAAAATGAAAAAGAGGTTTGGAAATATTTTATAGAAAATGATTTATTATTTTCAACTAAATCATCACTTGACTATAGATTTTTGGTTAATGCACCATTTTCAAAATTTGGATTGAGTATTGATTATCAATCACCTCCAATGGTTGGAAGATGGCTTGGTTTCCAAATTGTAGAATCTTTTTCAAAAAAATCATATAAAAATCTAATTGAGATATTAGCCTATGATAATTATGAATTATATTTAGAATCAAACTATAAACCTTAAATAATAAATGAAAAAAACTGATATTGTTATTACCATTTGTCTTGATGATAATAAAATCCCTGAAAAGATGAGTTGGTCTGCTAAGGACGGGGGAGTTAAAAATCAATCTACAAAAGCCTTGCTTTTTTCATCATGGGATGATAAAAACGAAGAAACAATGAAAATCGATCTATGGACTAAAGATATGCCAATCGATCATATGAATGTTTTTTTTCACCAAACCTTAGTTAGCATGTCGGAATCATACTTTAAGGCAACTAATAATGAAAAAATGAATGATGCTTTTAATCAGTTTTGTGAGTATTTTGCTGAAAAATTAGAATTAAAGAAATAATAAGTTAAGAATTTAATCCCTCAATATATTCCAAAATTTCTTGCCTACCATTTTTTGTTTTAGATGAGCTGGTAAAATAATTTTTATTATAAAAGTTATTTATAGCGTTAATATATTCATTACAATGTTTCTGAATTACTGATTTTTTTATTTTATCACTTTTTGTAAAAATTATTGTAAAACTTATTTTCATTGTTTTTAAAAACTTAATGAATTCAAAATCAGAATTTTGAAGTTGATGTCTAATATCAATAAGTAGGAAAACATGCTTTAACTGTATTCTATTTATTATATAATTTTCAATTATTTTATTTATTGTGAGTATACTTTTCTTTGAAAGTTTTGCATATCCATATCCAGGTAGATCAACAAAATACATTTCATTATTCACCAAAAAATAATTTATTAGTTTAGTTTTTCCAGGTATTTTAGAAACTTTAGCAATGCTCTTCTTATTAAGAAGCATATTTAGTAAGCTAGATTTTCCAACATTGGATCTCCCAATAAATGCGATTTCAAAAAAGGTAGAATTTGGACAGTTAGAAATTTCAGAACTGCTTTTTTCAAAAGAGGCATGTTTAATTTTCACCTTACAGTTTTTTTTCTTTAAGCCAGTTATTCACGACTGAATTAAATTTTTCAGGATGTTCCATCATTGGAGCATGACCACAATTTTCTATCCAAAAAAGTTGAGAATTAGGAAGTAGTTTTTTAAACTCATCAGCAACTTCAGGTGGAGTTACAGAATCATTTTCTCCCCAAATTATTGCAGTTTCAGCTAAAATATTAGGCAGATCATTTGACATATTATGTCTAATAGCACTTTTCGCCATTGCTAAAATTTTAATCAATTTTTTCCTGTCATTAACAGTTTTATAAATTTCATCAACTATTTCTTTTGTTGCTATTTTTGGATCAAAAAAAACTGCTTCAGTTCTTTCTTTAATATAATTGTAATCCTCTCTTTTTGGATATGAATCTCCCATTGAATTTTCGTACAAACCAGAACTTCCAGTTAAGACTAGACCCTTAATCAGTCTAGGATATAATTTTGAAAAAATTAAACCTACATGACCTCCAAGAGAATTTCCCAAAATAATAACATCTTTTAAATTTTTAAACTTGATAAACTTATACACAAACTTGGCAAAAAACTTTACGTTAGTATTTAATAGACTTGAATTATAAATAGGTAGTTCTGGAGCAATAACTTGATAGCCTTGTTTTGGAAAATACTTAAAAACACCATCAAAATTGCTTAATCCACCCATTAAGCCATGTAAAATTAGTATGGGTTGTCCTGATCCAACAGAGATATAATTATAACCATTTTCACTAGTTGATTTCATTGATTTTCTTTGTTAAAAAAACTTTTCAAGCAAATATATGCATTTCATTTTGATGAAAATGAATTAAATATATTGAATTCCAAAGATTGATTTATCTTATAAAGTATTGAAATACAATTATTTATAATGTTGTTGGTTTGTTTTGATAGAAATTATTAACAATGTGGTAAAATGTGGTAAAATGTGGTAAAATTTCAATATATTTGAAATTAACGCTAATCGAATATGATCAACCTTATTGGAACATATGAATGTACAGTTGATAATAAGGGTAGAATTATGATTCCATCTCAGCTAAAAAAACAACTTGATGGAGTTATGACAAAGACCTTTATTTTAAAGCGATCTGTCTTTCAGAACTGTCTTGAACTATTCCCTCATGAGGAGTGGAAATCAGTAATGGACAAGGTTAACAAGTTGAATCGATTTGTAAAAAAGAATAATGATTTTATTCGCATGTATACTGCTGGTGTTAGATCAATTGATATGGATTCTAATGGTAGAATATTAATTCCTAAAGATCTAATTACCATCTCTAAACTAAATAAACAAGTTGTTTTATCATCATCAATAAATATTATTGAAATATGGGACAAAGACTTGTATGAAAAGAATATCACTAATCCAAAGATTGATTTTGCAAAATTAACTGAGGATGTAATGGGAAATGATGACTCAAATTTATCATAAGCCAGTCCTATTACAAGAGTTGATTGATAGTTTAGAAATAAAAAAAAATGGTGTATATGTCGACTTAACTTTTGGAGGGGGTGGACATTCTAGAGAAATACTAAAAAGGTTAGGAGAGGCAGGAAAACTAATTGCTTTTGATAATGATGAAGATGCGGAGAGAAATATAGTTGATGATTCTAGGTTTACATTTTTGAGACAAAATTTTATATATCTGATGCAAAATTTAAATTTTTTGAAGATTGATAAAGTCGATGGAATAATTGCTGATCTTGGTGTTTCATCACATCAATTTGATAATAAAAAAAGAGGTTTTTCATTTGATTCAGATTATAATCTCGATATGAGGATGAATAAAAATCAAGATAAAGATGCAGTTGAAATATTGAATACTTATTCAGAAAAGCAACTAGCAGATATATTATTCTATTATGGTGATTTGAAAAACTCAAGAGCTATAGCGAATTTAATATGTGATCAAAGAGCAAAAGAACTAATTACTAACCCAAATCAATTAAATAATATTTTGAATACAATTCTACCAAAGGATTATGAAAATAAAATTTTAGCAAGAATTTATCAATCTATAAGAATAGAGGTTAATAGTGAAATTGATTGTTTAAAAAAATTATTAAATCAAATTCCACAAGTGCTCAAAAAAAAAGGAGTAGCCTCAATTATAACTTACCATTCAATTGAAGATAGATTAGTTAAAAGATTCTTTAAAAATGGTTGTTTTAATGAAGAACCTACAAAAGATGATTTTGGGAATCAGATAAAAATATTTAGAACAGAAAAATTTAAAACTCCTAATGATTTTGAGTTAAAAAATAATTCAAGATCAAGGAGTGCAAAACTTAGAGTAGCAAAATTAATATGAGAAAAAAAATAATTGATATAGTCGCTGGAAAGTTTATTCTTGAAAAAACTAATGCCAAAACTGTACGATTCATTTTATTCATTTTTTGTCTTGCATTAATCATGATATACTCATCACACAGTGTTGATAGAAAAATATTTGAAATCAATAAATTAAATGATGATTTAAATATTGTTGAAAGTAATTACCTGAAGACGAGGAAAGATTTGATGACTTCAAGGATGGAATCAACAATAAGAGTTCAGCTATCAGACAAAGAAATTAAACCTTCATTAAACCCTCCAACTAAAATTTTGATAAGTAATGGAAAATAAAAATAATAGTTTTTTATGGAGGTTATATTTGATTTCATCAATACTATTGATTTTCGGAATTGGCATTGGTTATAAATTATTCTATTTACAATTCGTAGAGGGAGAAAAATACAGAAAAATAGCTGAGGATAAAACACTTAAAAGCTTTACCGTAAACTCAGTTAGAGGAAATATTTTCTCTGAAGATGGTAGTTTATTAGCAACTTCCACAACTAAGTATGATATTTACTTTGATTCTAAAACAGTATCAAAAAATACATTTGATTCTGAGATAAAAAATCTTACAACAAGCTTGTCAAATCATTTGGGTAGGGAAGAAAAATTCTGGCATAATTATATAATTGATGCCAGAGAAAATGGTAATAGATTTTTACCAATAGCAAAAAATATTTCTCAGGATTTAGTTCAAAAACTTAAAACTTTTCCTATTCTAAGATATGGTTCAATCAGAGGAGGATTAATCATTGAAAGGAAAATTAAAAGAGATTATCCACTAGGAAAAATTGCTGAGAGAACTATTGGCTATGAGCGAATTGATGAAAAGGGAAATTATAGAGGAGTAGGATTAGAGCATGCATTTGGCCCATATTTGAGAGGGAAAAATGGTCAAATGATTAAAAGAAAAATATCAAATGGTCAATGGAAAGTCTTGGAAAACAATGTAAACAAAGAACCGATTGATGGATTAGATGTAAGAACAACTTTAAATACAAGCATGCAAGATATTGTTCATGACTATTTACTTGAACAAACTCAAAAATATGAGGCAGATCACTCAACTGCTGTATTAATGGAAGTAGAGACTGGAAAAATAAGGGCAATATCAAACTTTGGCAGAACTGATGATGGAAAATATTATGAAAAACTGAATTATTCTGTAGGTGAAGCTACAGAGCCTGGATCAACTTTTAAGCTTATGACTATGATAGCTGCACTTGAAGATCAGGTTATAGATACTTTACAAATGATAGATACTGAAAATGGTGAGTTAGATTTTTATGGTTTCAAAGTTAGAGATTCTAGGAAGGGTGGATATGGGAAAATAAATGCAATGGATATTTTCAGATTGTCTTCAAATACAGGTATGGTGAAGATTATTACAGATGCCTATGAAGGAAAATCTGAAAAATTTGTCAATAGATTATATAATATGGGTGTCAATAATCCAATTGATTTAGGAATAAAAGGTGAACCAAATCCTAAAATTCCTCATCCTTCGGAAAATGATTGGAATGGATTGTCGTTACCATGGATGTCGTACGGATACGGAATTTTGTTAACACCATTACAAATTTTATCATTTTACAATGGCATTGCAAATAATGGAGAAATGGTAAAACCAACATTTTTAGAAAGCACAAGTAAATTAGGGTCAACAAATTTTTATGAATTCAAAAAAGAAATAATAAACCCTTCAATATGTTCTAAAAAGACGTTGTCAATTGTTCAGAGAATGTTGCTGGATGTTATTCACCATAAAAACGGAACAGCTAAAAACATTAAATCCGAACATATTAAAATTGCAGGAAAAACTGGGACAGCTCAAATTGGTTATGGAACAGATGAAATTAATTACATATCTAGTTTTGTAGGATATTTTCCTGCTGATCAACCTAAGTATTCGTGCATAGTAGTTGTTAATAGTCCAAATAAAGATATAGGTTATTATGGCTCTGATGTAGCAGCTCCTGTATTTAAAAGAATTGCTGAGAAAATTTCATCAAGATTCCCAATTATTGAGAAACATAATTACGAACAAATAATTGAGAAGATTAAAATTTCACAAAAACAGAACAAATCTAATCCGAAAAATAAATTAGATTCATGATACAGCTTACAGAATTAATTCAAAATATTGATGATTTGGAAATCTTCGGATCGAATCAAATAGCTGTAAATAGTATATCTAATAATTCAAAAAAAATTAAATCTGGTGATATATATATAGCAATTAAAGGTTCAAATTATGATGGTCATGATTTTATTGATGATGCAATTAAAGGGGGAGCTGTTTGTATCATTTGTGAAGTTTATTCACTTAACAGATTAGAAAACATAACATATATAATTACTAAATCTTCAAAAGAAACATATTCTAGAATTTGTTCAAATTATTTTGATAACCCTAGTCACAAGTTAAAACTAATCGGAATTACGGGTACAAATGGCAAAACATCTTGTACAAGTCTTATGCACCAAATGTTCAATTTAAATGGATTAAAGTGTGGCCTGATCTCCACTAATAAAATAATTGTTGGTTTAAAAGAATATGATACAAATTTAACAACCCCTGATTCATTCGATTTAAATTATTATTTAAATGAGATGATTAAAACAGATATTAAATATTGTTTTATGGAAGTATCATCACATTCTATAGATCAGAGAAGAATTTCGGGCTTAAAGTATGAATTAGCAATATTCACAAATATCACTCACGATCACTTGAATTATCATAAAAACTTTAAAAATTATTTAAATGTTAAAAAGAAATTTTTTGATGATTTGGATAATAATGCCCATTCGCTGATTAACTCTGATGATAAAAACTCAAAATATATTATTCAAAATACTAAATCAAAAGTTCACACTTATTCAATTTCTAAAAATGCAGACTTCAAATTGAAAATTGTAGAGAATAGTTTTGAAGGGCTTACTTTAAGAATTGATGGTATTGAAGTAAATACCAAACTAATTGGGAAGTTTAATGCATATAATTTATTAACTGTTTTTTCAGCATCTAAAATTTTGAAAATTAATACTGAAAAGATTTTAATTACTATGAGTTTATTAAAAAACCCTGAAGGGAGATTTGATGTTATAATTAAAAATAAAATCATTGGAATTGTGGATTATGCTCATACACCAGATGCACTATTAAATGTATTGGAGACAATAGTTAAAATAAAGCAAAATGAAAATTCAATAATTACAGTAGTTGGATGTGGTGGAGGAAGAGACAAAGCTAAGAGATTTAAAATGGGAAGTATAGCTTCAAGGCTAAGTCAAACAGTAATTTTTACATCAGACAATCCTAGAGGTGAAGATCCCAAATCAATTATAGACGATATGATCGCAGGAGTTGATGATGCGGATAAAAGTAAGATTTTAAATATTGTAGATAGAAAAGAGGCAATAGTTAAAGCCTCCAAAGTAGCTAAACCTAACGATATTCTTCTTGTTGCTGGAAAGGGACATGAAAAATATCAGATAATTAAATCAAAAAAAATAAGATTTAACGATAAAGAAATTTTAACCCAAACCCTAAAGATAGCAGTATAATGTTTTATTATTTATTTGAATACTTTGAAAAAACTTATCAATTAACTGGTGCTAGTTTGTTT
Source organism: uncultured Bacteroidota bacterium (assembly GCA_902610105.1). The sequence goes on along the minus strand of CACLUN010000007.1, from coordinate 11,762 downwards.
CAGTACTTATCTTTTAGATCTGCATTAACATTTATTTTAGCATTGGTAATTTCTACGATTTTTGGAAAAAAATAATAGAATTTTTAAAATCAAAACAGATAGATGAAAATATAAGAGAGTTAAACCTACCTGGCGAGAATGATAAAAAAGGGACCCCAACAATGGGTGGAATCATAATTGTTTTATCAACTTTAATTCCAATCTTTTTATTTTCCGATTTTAAAAATATTTACATTTTAGTTTTAACAATAACAACTATTTGGCTAACCATTTTTGGATTTATCGATGATTATATCAAGGTTTTTAAAAAAAATAAAAAGGGATTAAGAGGATCAATTAAAATTTTAGCTCAAGTTATTTTAGGATTATTTATAGGTTTAATGGTTTATTTTCATCCTGAAATAACCACACGTAATTTCGATAACAATTCTAACTCAGAAATTATTTTGGGAGAGACAAATATTAAATCATTAAATACTACTGTTCCATTTTTTAAAAACAACGAGCTAGATTATGTAAATGTTTTTAAAATGAAATCTGATAATTTTAATTGGATATTTTATGTAATTATAGTAACATTTATAATTGTCGCACTTTCAAATGGAACAAATTTAACAGATGGACTTGATGGATTAGCTGCAGGATCATCCTCCATAATCGTATTTACCTTAGGTATTTTTTCATGGATTTCTGGTAACATAATCTTCTCAGATTATTTAAATATTATGTATTTACCTGGAATTGGAGAAATTGTTGTATTTGTTTCCGCCTTGCTCGGTGGATTAATAGGTTTTCTTTGGTATAATACATATCCCGCAGAAGTTTTTATGGGAGATACTGGTAGCCTAACTATCGGAGGAATTATTGCAGTGATTGCAATTCTTGTAAGAAAGGAACTTTTACTACCAATACTTTGTGGTGTATTTTTAATTGAAACCTTATCTGTTATCATTCAGGTTGGATACTTTAAATACACTAAGAAAAAATTTGGTGTTGGAAAAAGAGTTTTTTTAATGACTCCAATTCATCATCATTTTCAAAAAAAAGGATTTAGTGAAAGCAAAATTGTTGCAAGATTCTGGATCATATCTATAATGCTAGCTATTCTTTCACTTATAACATTAAAAATTAGATGACACGTAAGAAAGAAATAATGGTTTTGGGATCTGGTGTTAGTGGAATTGGATCTGTTATGTTAGCTAAGAAAATGGATATTAATGTTTTCCTTTCTGAAAGTTATAAAATAAAAGAAGATGTGAAGAAAACATTAGAAAATAAACAAGTTGATTTTGAAGAAAATGGGCATGATTTAAAAAAGTTAATTGAGTCTGATGAAATAATTATAAGTCCTGGTATTTCTTTTGAAAAATTAAAAAAATCTTATCCTGAAATTGATAGTAAAAAATTTATCTCTGAAATTGAGTTTGCAAGTAGATTTACAGATGCATTTATAATTGCTGTAACCGGCTCTAATGGTAAAACAACGACAGCCAGCTTAATATTCCATATATTAAAAAATGCAGGTCTTAATGTAGGATTAGCCGGTAATATAGGTGTAAGTTTTGCATCCTCAGTTTGTGATTATTCATATGATTATTATGTTTTAGAAGTTAGTAGTTTTCAGCTCGATCATTCAATTAGTTTTAAACCAAACATCTCAATTATAACTAATATTTCACCAGATCATTTAGAACGATATGATCAAAATTTTGATCTATATACATTATCAAAATACAGTATAGTTAAAAATCAAAAATCAGCTGATTTTTTTATCTACAACGGTGACTGTAATGTTACTAAAAAGATATTTTCTAGAATTAAGATAAACTCAAAATTAATTTCATTTTCAATAAAACAAAAGATGGGGCTCGCACATCCTATCTATACCAAAAATAATAATATCATTTCATCAATAAATAAAGAAAAATTTATGTTAAGTACAGATAAAATTCAGATTAAAGGAATTCATAATATTCAAAATTCAATGGCAGCAATTAGTGTTGCTCAAATTTTGAAAATTTCTAATCTAAAAATTAAAGAAAGTTTAAAGACCTTTAAAGGTATTCCTCACCGACTTGAACATTTTTTAACAATCCAGAAGGTCAAATATATCAACGACTCGAAAGCAACAAATGTGAATTCAGTTTACTATGCTCTAAATTCATTTGATGAACCAATTATTTGGGTTGTTGGCGGCATTGATAAAGGAAATAATTATGATGATTTAATCCCCCTAGTAAAAAAGAAGGTTAAAGCTATTATATGTTTAGGACAGGATAATAAAAATTTAATAGATATCTTTTCAAGTTGTTCGGAACTTATAATTAGCACAGATAATATGAGAGATGCAGTAAACAGCGCATATAAAATTTCAAAACCTGGGTATGTTGTATTATTATCACCAGCCTGCTCCAGTTTTGATTTATTTGATAATTATGAAGAGAGAGGAAATAAGTTCAAAGAAGAAGTAAGAAAATTATGAGTATAATCAATAGTCTAAAAGGTGATAAAGTTATATGGATAGTAGTATTATCTTTATCTATATTTTCATTTTTACCAGTTTATAGTGCTAGTTCCAACTTTGGAGTTAATCTAATTTTTTCCAGTGTATTTAAACATGTTGCAATAATTTTTATTGGAGTATTGATAATGTATGCTACCCATCTTATAGACTTTAAATATTTAAGAGGCTTGTCATTAATAATTCTTCCCCTAGCAATTTTTTTACTTTTAATTACTGCCTTGCAAGGCAATGAAATTGATGGAGCAAATGCAAGTAGATGGATAAGTATTCCAATTATAAACATTTCATTCCAACCATCTTCACTCGCTTCAATTTTTCTTTTAATTTATATTTCAAATTATCTGTCAAAGGTTCATGAAAAAAAAATAAATTTTAATAATTCTGTTTTTAGACTTTGGTTACCAATTCTTTTAGTTGTGATGTTAGTTTTACCATCAAATTTTTCAACATCATTTATGATTTTTAGTTTATCAGTAATTTTAATTTTTATTGGTGAATATCCTTTGAAGAAAATTATATTAATAATATTTTCTGGGATTATTCTTAGTGGATCTTTTATAGGATTATCCAAAATCTATCCAGATTTAGTCCCAAACAGAATTGATACATGGTCAAATAGAATTGAAAATTTTATAAACCCAAGCTTGGATAATGATTCAAATTATCAAATCAATAGAGCTAAGGCTGCAATTGCAAGCGGATCAATTTTAGGAGTTGGAGCTGGAAAGAGTTCAATGAAGTATATTTTACCACAAAGCACATCTGATTTTATCTTTTCTATAGTAACTGAGGAATATGGTTTATTTGTTGCTTTAATAATATTGTTGCTTTATATAATATTATTATTCAGGATTGTAATTGTATCACAAAAATCAAATAATTATTTTGGTAAGTTGCTAGCCCTTGCAGTCGGATTGCCAATTGTATTTCAGGCATTAATTAATATGGGTGTGGCAGTTCAATTATTTCCAGTTACTGGCCAACCATTGCCTCTTATAAGTACTGGAGGAACATCAATATGGACAACTTTTTTTGCATTTGGGGTTTTGTTGAGTGTTAGTAGAAATAATGTAAATATTATGGAATTAGATTTAAGCGAGAATGTTAATGAATAAAAATTTAATAATATCAGGTGGGGGAACAGGTGGGCATATTTATCCTGCTATTAGTATTGCTAATCAATTAAAGAAAAAGGTTGATAATTGCAATATTCTGTTTGTTGGTGCAAAAAATAAAATGGAGATGAAAAAAGTACCAGAGAATGGCTATAAAATAATTGGCCTTTGTATCTCTGGATATCAAAGAAAACTCAATTTTATTTCAAATTTAACATTGCCATTTAAATTAATTTACAGTTTGATTCACTCACTAATAATTATATTGAAATATAAACCTAAAATAGTTGTTGGAACTGGTGGATATGCTAGTGGACCAGTAATGTACATTGCAGCTTTACTTAGAATACCCGTTTTTATACAGGAACAAAATTCTTATCCAGGATTGACTAACCGAATTCTTTCAAAATATGCAAAAAAAATTTTTGTTGCCTATGATGGAATGGAAAAGCACTTTAAAAATTCAGAAGTAATTTTTTCAGGAAATCCAATTAGAAAATCAATTAAAAATTTTAATGTTAAGAACAAAAAAGAATTTTTAAATCAAATTAAATTAGATAGTAGTTGTAAAACTATTCTTGTCCTTGGAGGTAGCCTTGGTGCAAAAATACTTAATGACTTTATTATTGAAAATCTTGATTTTTTTAAAAAAAATAACTTCCAAATAATTCTTCAATGTGGAAGTAGATATTATGATGACTATAAAAATTTTGAGAATGAATTTTTAAAAATTTTATCATTTATTAATGATATGGATAAAGCATTTTCATCTGCAGATTTAATTATCTCAAGATCTGGTGCAAGCATAATATCAGAATTATGTTTTGTTGGAAAACCAGTCATATTTATTCCTTCTCCAAATGTTGCAGAAAATCATCAATCAAAAAATGCAAGAAAACTTTATGATGTTGGTGCGGCTGAGTATGTTGAAGAGGATGAAATAGAATACAAACTTAAATCAATTATTAATAAGATTTTTATTAGTGATGTTTATAAAAAATCTCTTTCTGAGAAGATTGCGTCTTTATCAAAACCAAATGCATCAAAAATTATTGTGGATGAAATCAAACAGTATATAAAATGAGTTATTTAAGTTATAATAAATATTATTTTATTGGCATCGGGGGAATTGGAATGTCAGCTGTTGCAGAATACATTCATTCAATTGGAAAGAATGTTCTTGGATACGATAGGGATAATTCATCTATAACAAAAAAATTAACAAAACTCGGGATTAATATTTCACATAAAGATGAAGTAGATAAAATCCACCTAAAACAAGTTAACAAAGCTAATACCTTAGTTATTTATACCCCAGCGATAAGTAATACCAACTCTATATTAAATTACTTCAAAAAAAATAATTTTAGTGTTATTAAAAGATCAGATTTATTGGCTGAGATTGTTAATTCCAAATTTTGTATTGCAATAGCAGGAACCCATGGCAAAACTACTACCACATCAATTTTAGCCCATATTATGTATAGTGCAGGATTAAATTTTACATCTTTTGTGGGTGGAGTTTTAAAGCATTACGAAACTAATATTATATTAAATGGTGATGAAATATTCGTTGTTGAGGCTGACGAATATGATAAAACATTTTTGAAACTAAATCCTAACGTAGCATCAATTATGAATATTGATGGTGATCATTATGATATTTACTCTGATTTTTATGATTTGAAAAAATCATTTAAAAAATTTGCAGATAATCTTAAAAAAGATGGAATATTATTTCATGATTCCAATTTGGATTTTGATGGGTTTTCTTTTGGATTGAATCCCGATTCTAATGCTCAATTACTCAACATAAAGAATGTCTCAGGAAAATTGACTTTTGACATTAAAATGAATGAAAAAATTTACAAGAATATTATTTTTAATATGATGGGTACTCATAATGCACTGAATGCAATGGTTGCATTCATTATAGCATTAAACCTAAATATCAATACTGATACCATATTAAAAGCTTTAAAATCATTTCCTGGAATAAAAAGAAGATTCTCGCTTGAACTTATTAAACCTAAGGTTTTTATTGACGATTACGCTCACCATCCAAGTGAAATTTTATCAGTATATAATTCAATTAGTAAATTATATCCAGGTTTAAAAAACCTAGTAATTTTTCAACCGCATTTATTTTCCAGAACAAAAGATTTTTTAATTGATTTTGCCAAAGCTTTAGAAAAGTTTGATAAAATAGTATTATTGGATATATATCCTGCTCGTGAGGAGCCAATTGATGGCATTAGTTCAAAATCAATTTACGATATAATTGATAATGAAAACAAAGCAATAATAAAAAAATCTGAAATTCCAGAATTGCTAAAATCTGATAGTTCAGAACTAATTGTAACAATGGGGGCAGGAGACATAGGTGATGAGGTAGAATTAATTAAAAAGACATTAGCTGAAAACTTATGAAAATAAAAATTTTAATAATATCAATTTTATCAATTTTATTATTGTCATCAATGATTTTTTCAAATTATAAACACGGTAATAGACTAGTTCATATTGACCTAAACAGCATAGTTAATGATTCTCTCACTTTAATTACTAAAGACTCTATTTTTAATTTTCTGAAAGAAAACAATGTAATTAAAGACTCGATGTTAGCTGCAGATATTGACTTAAGTAAAATTGAATCCGAATTGAAAAATATTGATTATTTAAAAAAGTCTAATGCATTTTATGGAATTAATTCTCCGATTGTAATTCAAATTACAGAGAGAAATCCTATTGTTGAAATTAAAAATGAAAATTTTTATTTAGATAACGAGGGTATTATTATTTCAAAGTCAAAAATAAATTTACCAAAAGTAATAGCATTTTTTGGGAATATAGATTCACTAAATAATAAAAAAATTGCTAGACTGGGGAACACAATAATGAGTGATGATTTTTTTAAAAATCACTTCAATTATATTTTCTCAGATTCTCTTAAAATTTATATTAAGCCAAAAGTGTTTGATTATATAATCGAATTTGGTTTATTAGATAATATTGAGTCTAAGTTATTAAACTATAAACTTTTTTTCGCTGCAAAATCCGATTCAAATTCTATTAAAGAAGCAGAAAAAATAAATTTAAAATTTACTAACCAGGTAATTGTTCAAAAAAAATAAAATGGAAAAAAAAGAATTATACATTGGACTTGATATTGGAACCACAAAAATTGTTGCGATGATTGGGGTGATAAATGAATATGATAAGTTAAAGATTATTGGAGTTGGGAAATCAAAAAGCTTAGGTGTTCACAGAGGCGTTGTAAATAACATTAGCCAGACGATTCAATCTATACAATCTGCTATTAATGAAGCGGAAAATAATTCTAATGAAAAAATTGATAAAGTTATTGTTGGAATAGCAGGTCAGCATATAAGAAGTTTACAACACAGCGATTATATAACGAGAGAAAACTCGGATGAGGTTATTGATGTACTAGACATTGAAAAGGTAATAAATCAGGTTTATAAGTTAGTGATGATGCCAGGTGAGGAAATTATACATGTTCTGCCACAGGAATTTAAAATAGATGGACAAAGTGAAATTAAGGAGCCTGTTGGAATGTTTGGTGGAAGATTAGAAGCAAATTTTCATGTGGTTGTTGGTCAAGTTAGTTCCATAAAAAATATTGCTCGATGTGTAAAAAGCTCTGGAATTGATTTTGATGGAATTACGCTAGAGCCTCTAGCATCAGCAGACGCTGTTTTGAGTAGAGAAGAAAAAGAAGCTGGCGTAGCACTAATTGATATTGGGGGAGGTACAACAGACCTGGCAATTTTTAAAGACGGTATAATAAGACACACGTCTGTAATTCCTTTTGGCGGTAATATTATTACAGATGATATTAAAGAGGGTTGTTCTATTATTGAAAAGCAAGCAGAGTTGTTAAAAATTAAATTTGGATCTGCATGGCCAGGTGAGAATAAAGACAATGAAATTGTTTCAATTCCAGGCCTTAGAGGAAGAGATCCAAAGGAAATTTCTTTAAAGAATCTTTCAAAAATAATTCACGCAAGAGTTGTTGAAATAATTGAGCAAGTATATGTGGAAATAAAAAATTATGGACATGAAGATCAAAAGAAAAAATTGATTGCTGGAGTTGTTTTGACAGGTGGAGGAAGTCAATTAAAGCATTTAAAACAACTTGTTGAGTATGTTACAGGGATGGATACAAGGATTGGTTTGCCAAATGAACATTTGGCAGGAAATAATTCAATAGAAATTTCAAATCCAACTTTTGCAACGGCTGTTGGACTAGTTATGAATTCCATGGAAAAAAGAAAAAACAAACAATTGGATTCAAACATTGAAAAAGATGAAATTGAAAAAAATTATGAAAATGATGTTGAAGTTGGTTCTAGCAACACAAGCAGTGATCCATCAAAGTCAATATTCGAAAAATTTACAGAAAAAATAAAAACCTTTTTAGAAAACGCAGAATAATACAATTATGAATAAAGAAAATCAGTTTGATAATATAGAATTTATACTTCCTAAGAACCAAAGCAATGTCATCAAAGTTATTGGAATTGGTGGAGGTGGTAGCAATGCAATTAATCATATGTACAATAAAGGTATAAAGGGTGTGGATTATGTAGTTTGCAATACAGATTCTCAAGCACTTGAAAATAGTCCTGTTCCTAATAAAGTTCAATTAGGGATTAAAGAGACTGAGGGACTGGGTGCGGGTGCCGATCCTGTGGTTGGTGAAAAGGCTGCAATTGAAAGTTTAAATGAAATGCGGGGATTATTAGAAAAAAATACTAAAATGGTATTTATTACTGCTGGTATGGGAGGTGGAACTGGAACTGGCGCAGCTCCAATTATTTCAAAGTTGGCTATGGAAATGGATATTCTCACAGTTGGTATTGTAACAATGCCTTTTGTATTTGAGGGCAAAATTAGAATGAGCCATGCAAATAAGGGTCTGGAAAAATTGAGAAAAAATGTTGATTCATTAATAGTTGTAAATAATAATAAGTTAAGAGAAATATATGGAAACTTAGGAGTAAAAGAAGGTTTTTCTAAGGCAGATGAAGTATTAGCTACAGCAGCTAAAGGAATTGCAGAGGTTATAACGCATCATTATACACAAAATATTGATTTAAAGGATGCCAAAACTGTTCTTTCAAAAAGCGGGAATGCTATTATGGGATCATATAGTTCCTCAGGTGAAAAAAGGGCATTAAATGCAGTTTCAAATGCATTGGATTCACCTCTATTGAATGATAATAGAATTGATGGATCACAAAATGTTTTGCTACTAATTGTTTCTGGTTCTAGTGAAGTTACTATTGATGAAATAGGTATTATTAATGATTACATCCAGGAAAAAGCTGGAAATAACGCAAATATTATTATGGGTATTGGAGATGATCAAAATTTGGGTGAAGAAATAACTGTAACTGTTATTGCAACTGGTTTTGATATGAAACAACAAGATGAAATCCTGCATATAGAACCAAAGAAAACTATTTATAATTTGGACGATGAAACTGAAATTGTAGAGAATTTTAGTGATGAGGAACCTGTTGACCAATTTGAATTTTCATCAGACGAAATTGATTTTAAAAATATAGATTTTAATATTGATGAAATTAAGATTGATGATTTTGTGAAAACTAATGAGGAAATTAAAAATATAGATATTGAATTTGAATCAGTATCTAAAATCAATGAAGTAGTTGATGAAAAAATAGATTTAATTGATAATAGAAGGTTAAATGATATTGAGGTTAATCAACCAGAATTTGTAAAAATAAGTAAAGAATTAAAGTTTGATTTTCTACAGTCTAAAAAGATTGACAATGAGAAGGTTATCCATATTTTAGAAGAAGATATAAATGAAATTGAAGTCATTGATCCTGTCCAAATTATTCCTTACACAGTTGTTGACGAAAAAAAATCCACAGTTGTTGCTGATGATAGCATTAAAGATGAAAAATTAAATTCTAAAAAAGAAATTAGCCCTTTAAATAGTCCTATTGTTGATGGTTTAGCAAAAAGAACAGAAGAGAGAAAAATTAAATTAAAAGAATTTAATTATAAATTTGTAAAGCAAAGAAAAGTAGAGGATATGGAAAACGAACCTGCCTACAAAAGAGCTGGTATTGATTTAGATGAGAGCTTTGATAGCTCAGTTAATTTATCTTCATTAGATGAAGATAATGACGGTAATTTAGATATAAACTCTAAAAACTCATTCCTTCACGATAATGTAGATTAATTCATGACACTTTCAGAAAATATTGATAATAAAATAAAAGAGGCAATGAAAAAAAAGGATTCAGTTACACTAGAATCTTTAAGAGCTATAAAATCCTCTATTCTTATTTTCAATACAAAAAAGGGAGGCTCAGGTGATCTTTCTAAGGATGATGAAATTCAAATCCTGAGTAAATTGGTTAAGCAAAGAAGAGAAAGTGCAGATATTTATTTATCTCAAAACAGATCCGAGTTAGCTAAAATTGAAACTGATCAAGCTGATATAATTAAACAGTTTTTACCTAAACAGTTGACTGAATTAGAAATAGAAAAAATTGTAAGTGAAATCATAAGCAAAATAAATGCTTCAGGAATGAAAGATATGGGTAAAGTTATGAGTTTAGCAACCAAAGAACTTTCTGGGAAGGCTGATGGAAAAACAATTTCACAGATAGTCCGGAAAAATCTTTCGTAATACATTAATGGCCAAGTAGTTCAACTGGATAGAACATCAGATTTCGGCTCTGAGGGTTGAGGGTTCGAATCCTTCCTTGGTCACTATTTTCTTATTTCAAAATTACATTTATTGAAAAATCTTAATGAAAGTAAAATAGACGCTATTAATAAACCAATTAAAAAACCAATCCATACACCTGTAGCTTTGAGGTCTGTATATAATCCAAGGTAAATCATAATTGGGACACCAAAAACAACATATGATAAAAAACAAATAACTGAGGGTATCTTTACATCTTGAATACCACGTAAAGCACCTTGAGCAACAATTTGTATTCCATCAAAGATTTGAAATAAAGCTACTATTATTAATAATTCAGAAGCAATACTGACAGTTTCTAAAACATCAAAACTTTCATTGTTATCTAAATAAAGCCAGGGTAATAAGTCAGAGAAAACAATAAACACCATAGCAAATATAATTTCAATTAGAATTATAATTAAGAAGATTGATATTGCTATGCGCTTGAGGTTTATATAATCATTAAGTCCTTTTTGATTTCCAATTCTTATTGTAGCAGCAACGCTTAGGCCTAATGCAACCATAAATGTTAGTGAAGATAAATTAAGTGCAATTTGATTTGCAGCTTGATGGTTTACTCCTATAATTCCACAAACCCATATACCTGATATAAAAAACCCAACTTCAAACATCATTTGTAATGCAGATGGATAACCGAGATTCACAATTTTATTTACAATTATTGAAGAATATTTTAGACTGAATAAGTTATCTATATATTGATTTATTTTTGGATTAGACTTAATAAGGTATATTATAATTAGAACCATAATAAATCTTGATATTAATGTCCCAATACCTGCACCGACTAACTCTAATTTAGGAAAACCAAATTTGCCATATATTAAAATATAGTTTAAGACAATATTAATGATATTAGCAATTACGGTAGAAATCATTGCAATTTTTGTAAAAGACAATCCATCAGAAAATTGTTTAAATGATTGAAAAATAATTAATGGAAACAAGGAAATTGCTACTAACGTAATATATGGGTATGCTAAATTAACCACTATTTCAGGTTGACCCATATAATATATTATTGGTTTTGAAATTAAAACTAAAACAGTTAAAATAAATCCCAGTACTGAGCAAATAATTATACCATTCGACAGAACGGATTTTGTTTTATTATTATCTTTTAGTGCGTCACTTTCTGCAATTAGAGGTGTGATTGCAGTTGAGAATCCAATTCCAAAAGACATTGCTAAAAACACAAAACTGTTTCCAAGTGATATTGCAGCTAATTCAGATGTTCCCAATTGACCAACCATAGCATTATCTACAAACCCTACTAGGGTGTGACCTATCATACCAATAATGATTGGATATGCTAGTTTTAGGTTATATGAAAATTCTTTAGTGT
>CACLUN010000006.1 GCA_902610105.1 uncultured Bacteroidota bacterium | reverse complement strand
ACTTACATCGTTATCGTTAGGGTTTTTAATAATGTATTCATTGATCTTTTTTGAAACTATCTCAGAAATTTTTTTATCGGCATCAGTATTTCTAATATCTCTTAAAAGTCCATTTGTTATATAAATATCTTTATTCCCATCATTATCAAAATCAGCTACTAAACTTGCCCAACTCCAATCTGTAGCTGCAGTTCCTGTAAACTGGGCAATATCACTAAAAGTATTATTGCCATTGTTTAACTGCAAAGTGTTAAACATATATTGATAATGTCCTCCACCATTTACTACGTTCCAAAAGGAATCAGGGTTCATACCACTCATGTTGGACTTTAATCTAAAATTGTCTTCAGCTGTCATGTCTAATACCATTAAATCCAAATAAGAATCATTGTTGATATCCGCTGCATCTACACCCATACTGTAAAATGATGTATGTCTTAATGATGACTCTGTTTTGTAAGTGAATGATCCATCTTTATTGTTAAAGTAAAGAAAGTCAGGAGCATCAAAATCATTTGCAACATATATATCGGCCCAACCATCTTTATTAAAGTCTCCAATTACCGCAGCATTTGGAAAACCTGCTCTATTAAGACCTGCTTTCTCAGTAACATCTACAAAATGATCTCCTTTATTTTCGAAAAGTTGTAGGTTGTATTCCGGCAAAGTCATATCAGATCCGAAAAATGGAGAAAAATTACCAGTATTTGGAGGATGATTTAATAAGTATAAATCTAATAGACCATCATTATTATAGTCAAAAAATACTGAGTGTCTTGTTCTTCTATCTACGTTAACACCCCACTTTTTAGCAGACTCTACAAATTCAAAATCACCTTTATTTATATATAATTTATTTGTTCTAAGAAATGGAGCATCATCGTAAAGCTCACAGCTAACATATATATCCAATAATCCGTCATTATTAACATCTGCAACAGTGACACCTGTAGACCATGATCCATTATTAATTATCCCAGATAATTTTGTTTTATCTTCAAATTGAAAATTACCAAGGTTTTTATAAATTTTATCATCAATCAGGTTTGCAGCTAAAAAAATATCTTCTAGACCATCATTATCAAAATCACCTATTCCAACGCCAGCTCCGCCATAATAATTAGCATATAAGAAAATACTATGGTCCTTGGTATCAACTAAATCGTTTGAAAAAGTAATCCCAGTTTTTTCACTATCAATCAATGTGAATAAAGGCTCCTGAGAACTTAAAAAAAAAGAAAAAAATAAAATGAAAACTGAAATTAATTTCCTCATATTTTTTAAAAAAAAAGGGAGGATAAAAATCCTCCCTTAAATATAATTATAATAAACTAAAGTTTACTACTTATCCCACCACATTCTAGTTGTAAAATCATCAGCTCCTTGTCTAGCAATTGCAGCAGCATAATTGTCGCCGTTAGTTGCAGATTCACCACCTGGGTAAATCATTCTTCTAAAGATTTGATTATTTGACACACTATTCGGGTGCTTAGTAGGAACTAGAGTTGGATATCCAGTTCTTCTCCAGTTTGAATAAGCCTCGTACTCATTTAAAAATGTAGCTTTCCAGTACTCATTCATAACCATTTCCCAATTTGCGGGAAAAGTTGCTGCTAATTTTCCAGGTCCAGCTAAGAACGTAGAAATTTCAGCATCAGTGATAGCAGTTGTACCAGGATAAAGTTGCTTTAACATTTTCATCGCAGCAGTTACTCCTTTGTTATAATGCTCTTCAGCAGATGATGAGATCCATCCTCTTATGGCAGCTTCTGCTTTTAAGAATTCTACCTCAGCATAAGTTTGGAATACCATAGGAACATCTTTACCTCTTAAAACCGAATTTGTTTCAGCATAAACTTGTCTATCCGGTACACCTGGAACTGTTACACCATCAGTACCCACATAAGTATCAGAGGTGCTACCATTAGGCATACCAACAATAACTGTATTACTGCTTCCTGGTGAAAACAACACGGATAATCGAGGGTCATTAGCAAGGTGGGCACCGAATGTAGCACTCATTCTCATTTGAGAATCTACATCAAATACTTCACCGTGACCATTTTTATTTATTCCCTCAGGACCATCAGTATGAGCAACTGCAGCAAGATGATCATTTGAAGTCATAGTACCACCACTGATAGCTTTTACAGCCCAAGCTTGAGCAGATGCAGCATCAGCTTTAGTCATTCTCATAGCTAATCTAAGCATCATAGAGTTACCCCATGCTTTCCATTTAGTGGTATTGCCACCAAATATTGCATCGGCATTACCCATTGATGATGAAGAACCAATCTGAGCAACAGCTTCTTCTAGTTCTTTCAACATGTCCATGTAAATGTCTTGTTGAGCATCATACTTAGGTTTTAAGATACCATCAATATACCCTTTACCTGCTTCAGAATATGGAATATCACCGTGAGTATCCGTTAATCTGTGATAAATAAATACCCTTAAAATTCTAGCCATACCCATTTCGGATCCAGAATTACCTTCTTCATTTAGCTGATTAATAATATCTTCTATTCCTTTAACAGCACTTGGGTAATATCTATCCCATAGAGATGTAGCATAGCTATCATATCTAAAATATTTATCTCCAGCCCAATAACTAGCAGTAGTTGAGTAGTGCTGAATTAACACGGAGTTATAGATTAAACTATTTCTCCAGTTTTCGTATCTGCCTCCGCTGGTGTCAAGAACAGTTTTTGCAAACTTATTCGCAACAGCCACATTGTTAGCAGCATTTGGATTTACATTCATATCCTCAAAACCAGAGTCAAACTCACAAGAAGTAAGAGCAAAGGCTATCGACAAAAATGTTATATATATTTTTTTCATATTATTAAAATTTTAGGTTAACATTAAGTCCAACAGTCGTAGGTACTGGCATACCAGCAAACTCTAAACCTTGAGAGTTACTATTGTTATAAGCTGATTCAGGATCAACATTATCTACACTATTACTAATGAAGAATAAATTTTTACCAATCAAAGAGACACTTGCAGATTGTAAAAATGTACCTTCCAACAAACCTGATGGGAAAGTATAACCAATGCTCATTTGTCTCATTCTGAAGTAATCTGAATCATAAATTCCAGACTCGGCTACATCATTATATCTGCCCCAGTAATTTTGTTGCTGAGTCATGTCTAATGATTGTGTTATTGGAGTACCGTCTTCAAGAACTCCGTCAGGAACAAATCCACCCTCTCTTCCACCAGCTGGAACAGTCATTTGGTGTAAACCATATCCAATTAATCTCAAGTTGGTTCCAGAGAAGATTTGACCACCAGATTTTCCTTCAACTAGGAAACTAGCATTGAAATCTTTATATCTGAATGAAGCGCCAATACCAAGTTGTTGTGGTGGAACTCCAAATCCTAAGATTTTTCTGCTTGTATTCAAACTAGGTCTTGGATAACCTTGTGACATTTCGTGAATGATTCTTCCTTGATCGTCTCTGTTGAAATATGTACCAAATAAAGCACCATATTTTTCACCAACAATGTGAGTAACTCTAAGATTTCTTTCTCTAGGCTCATCTAATGAAATATTACCATCAGTATCATTTGTAGCTACAACCATACTTTCGTTGTTTGTATAATTAAAGGATACTTCCATTGCGAAATCATCTGTAACGACAGGCTTAACTCTAAGTAATAACTCAACACCCTTGTTACTGATCTTTCCTAAGTTAGCAAGAGCACTTCCAAAACCAGATGTTGCAGAGGCACTAACCCCAACAATATCTCCAACAGTTTCGTTGTCATAAAAAGTAGCATCTAAGCTTAATTTATTATCAAACATTCTGAAGTCAACACCAAACTCTGTTTCATTCTTTTGGAATGGAGTAATCTCTGAGTTAGGAATCTGACCACCATTAATCTGACCTAAAGATGCTCCTAAGTGACCTTGGCCGGTAATTCCATATGTTAAACTTAACGCATAAGGATTATCAGCACCACCAGCAACCTCAGAAATACCTGCTCTTAATTTGAAGAAAGTAACTGATTCACCTAAATCAAGCGCATCAGACAATATCAATGATAATGTAGCAGATGTGTAAAGGTCATTGTTTGGAGATTCTTTACCAGCAAGAGATAATGTTGAGAACCAGTCATTTCTAGCTGTAACTGTTAAAAAGGCATAATCCTGAAAGCCTAATTCAGCTGATCCATATGCAGAATTAATTTGTTTTTTTGAGTATCCATATCCAGCAGATTTATTTGCTACGTTGTTAATAGATACTAAACCAGGAACAATAAAGTCATTACCATTAACGCTTAATGATTCAGCTTCTTGTACGTTTGAACCAACTCCGACAAATGCCGTTAAACTAACATCATCAGTAAAAGAAAGGTTGTCAGTACCTAAGAAAAAGTCAGAATCAAATTGTTTGAAAGCTAACTTATAATGATTAATACCACCCATTGGCTTATACCCTGTTCCATATGGTTCAGATTGAGTTCTGTGAAGATCATATCTATCAGCACCAACTCTAGCTCTTGCGTATAGCCAATCGGTCAGATCATATCTCATGTTAATAGATCCAATGAATCTTTCCTTTTCTGAATCATTAACATAATAGTTTTGAGCAAACCATGGATTTTGGATATAAATACTTGGTGTCATTTGATATTCAGACAAGTCATCATTTCTACCATCACCATTTGGACCTTTACCCCAATTGACATCAACTGATGGTGAAGTGTGGTTAAGAATCCAGTTTGCGTTTCCAGGACCATCAGATAATCTTGGATTACCAGCTTGATCTTCTAATAAGTATTTAAGATTTGCATCAATTCTAATGTTTTTTCCAACATTCTGTGATGTATTTATACCAATAGAATTTCTATCAAGTGTAGAATTTGGTGAAATATCATCATTATCTAGATTAGTTAAAGAAAATCTTGTGTTTCCATTATCACCAGCTGTTGAGAAGGATACAGTATTTGAAAATGTAGTACCAGTTTCATAAAACGAATCTTTATTATCTGTATATGCATATGGTCTACTAATTCCATCAAATTGAGGAACTAATTGCCCATTCATTTGACTTCCCCAAGCACTCCAGACGTTATCCATTGCTGAAGTTGCATTTGTTGGAGCTGCACCAAGAGATCCTGATCCATAAGTAGATTGAGTATCCCAAAGACTTGTATTTAATAAATCAAACTGTGAAGTTGAATTAATTTCGATACCTAAACCTTCAGATCCAAGACCATTTTTAGTTGTAACGATAATTACACCATTTGATGCTCTAGATCCATAAAGCGCAGCAGCGGCACCACCTTTTAAAACGGTGATATTAGCAACATCATCTGGGTTGATACTTGAAATACCATCACCAAAGTCGGTTCCACCCCACATACCTGCAGCACCTAGGTTATCATTATTAATTGTAATACCATCCACAACGTATAGTGGCTGGTTATTTCCTGTTAATGAACTCGAACCTCTAATTACTACCCTTGACGAACCCTTTGCTCCCATGGCGCTACCAGTAATATTAACTCCGGCAACTTTACCTTGTAAAGCATTGATTGCATTTGTAGAAGGGTTAGCACTTAGCTCATTACCATCAACATTAGTTACAGAATAGCCAAGTGCTTTGGTATTTCTTTGTACACCAAGTGCAGTAACAACTACCTCATCTAAGGCATTGTCTGGCTCTAATGAAACATTGACGGTTGTTGATGACCCAACAACAACTGATTGAGATGTATATCCAACAAAGCTAAAAACAAGAGTATCCCCTTGAGAAGCACTAATTGAATAGTTACCATCAAAATCCGTTGAAACTCCGTTCGAAGTTCCCTGAACTAAAACAGTTGCTCCAGGTAATGGAACACCATTATCGTCAGACACCGTACCAGTTATTTGTTGTGCATACGCAGACAAAGTCAACGCAAAAAACATCAAAAAACTAACACAGATTTTCGTGAATTTTATTTTCATAAGTGTTTATTTTAATTAATTGTTAAATAATTATTTAGTTAATTGGCCGTAATTTACGAATTTTTTAATTGATAATATGGAAGTAATTGCCTAATTTATTTATTAAAATCATAAAAAAAAGTGTAATTTTTTGATTTTCAGTAATTTCTGGGTAATTATTTTATGATTATAGTAAAAATATTTCATCAACAAATACCCAGGCAGGTTGACCCTCAGCAACATGCCCTTTCGGAAGCTTTCTGTTACTGTTAATTTTTAACCTCACTTTTTTTATATTTTTTTGTTTTAAGCTTAATTTGAAAACTTTCTTTGAATCTGGTTCATCCACTTTTGATTTAGGTATAAATATTTGGGAAATTAATTTTTCAGATCCTTCAGAAATGTCATATAAACTTATCGATTCAGGATGAAGAATAAAGCCTACATTAATACTTTCCATAGTAGAGACTGCAATTTCACTAATATTTTTATTGGAAGGCAAGTCAAAGTCAACAACAAAATTTCCAGAATTCTCTTTCCTTCCCTGTTGTTTTGCCTTTTCTTTATCTTCTTCATAAAAAATTCCATTCCATTTTCCATCCCTAAAGTCTAGGGATCCTAATTGACCGTCGAATAAAATATCATTGTTGTAAGGGTCGTAAGGTTTTGTAAGTAAATTATAACTTTTAACCATTGCCTCAATCTTATCAAAATAGAAAGATTTGGTTTCACTATTTCTGTAGCCCTTTTTAAATGCTTTAACACTGAATTTACCTGATTCAGTAAAAATCATAGATTGATCATAAATTTTTGATAAACTATCTGGTTCTTTCTCAATTGTTGTATATCGATACGTAGGGTCTGAAATTGCTTTATTAATCTTTATTTCAATTGAGTCAGCAAATAATATTCTGTTAAACATAGGGTTTATATCAGCAATTGGATTTGGATTAACCTCAATGCCATTGGCCTCAATAATTGGTTTTTCGAGTGGAAATCCTTCAAGACTTGAAAAATCTTTTAGTGACATTCCAAAAAATAATTTATTATTTGTTTCATCAGTCAACGATTTCTCCAATTCTTCATCATTTACAGTATTGTAAGCAAAAATCTTATTGATGAAAGGATTATTTGCAATCTTTATTAATTGAGGAGCTTTAATGGGGTTGCTATTGATTATCAAAAGTTCTAAGTTTTCAGGTAATATTTCTAAATTTTTACCTGATAAATTTGTTTTTGAAAGATTTAAATATTTAATATTTTTAAACTCTTTTAGCTTAGATATATTAACACTTGTTAGATCAATATTTGATAAATCAAGTCTCTGAATGTTTTCGGATATTTTTAAAAGTAGATTTAGTTTTTTTGAGTTAAAGGAACTTCCCAAATATTTTACATCAATAAAATTTGATTCAGCACTTACTTTTTCAATTCTGAAGTTATTTTCTAAAAGACTAACTAAATTTCTTTTGGATGGAGGGTCAACATATGTTTTTAAAGGTGGAAGATAATTTAGAATTTCTTTAGAAAATGAATTTTCAGAAATTTTCATATACCCTTCAAATGAAGCTCCATTGTCTATCCACATTTTTATTAAATTCTTCTCATTATCATTAGGTTGTGAATTACCATCAGGTGGCATATGCATTTTATCACCAAGTGGTAAATTCATATAATAATAGAGCTTACTTTCTGCTGAATTATTAGCTGTAAAAATCTTTCCATTTTCACCTCCTTTCATAATATCAAAAGAGCTAGCTAACATTAGACCCCCTTTACTTTTTGACATGTTATGACATTTAACACATTTTGTGTCTATTATTGGAGATATCAATTGTTTAAAAACCTGAATACTATCATAATTAACAAATTGAACTTTCTGTTCAAATTCAGGTAATTTTAGATAATCTTTTCCATGTGTAATTGACCCTCCAAAGTGACCAGTAATAACCAATAACAGAGAAGATATTCCAAAAAATTGAGATAAATATTTATGATCATGATTTTGCTCATGTAAATAATAAATTATACCGAACAAAACTGTAGTTGACATACCAAGCCACATGTGGAAATCAATCAAGTTCCCAGCATAGTCTCCATAATATTGTAGAATAAATCCAAGTATTGATGAAATTATTGCAGAAACAAAAGAGAATATCAGTCCTAAACGAATAGGTATTTTTAAATCTATTTTATTAAATTTTTGATATATAAAAAGTAATAAAGTGAATAAGAAAGCACCTATTGGAAGATGTAATATAACAGGGTGAAAATTTCCTAAATATTTAATTATTTCATCCATTAATTAATTTTAAATTTCGCATTTATCATTTTTTCGTTTTCATCATCTTTTAGAGCGTAGTTAAACCCTTTTTTTAAACTGTAACCAGCATGCTCACCGTTCTTATTCAAAGCAATAAAACCTACCTGAAGATATTCCCACTCGGGTCTGTTTAAATGAATTTTTGATATTCTATTTACAACTTCCCTGCAGGCATCTAATGGTGATGCACCCTGTCTCATTATCTCTACTACCATTGCACTGCCTGCGGTTCTAATGACAGCTTCTCCTAAACCAGTTGCTGCCGCTGCTCCTACATCATTATCTAAAAAAAGACCTGCTCCAATGATCGGAGAATCACCAACACGTCCATGAATTTTCCATGCAGCACCACTTGTAGTGCAAGCTCCAAAAATATCTCTATTTGAATCTATTAATAACATGCTGATTGTGTCATGATTCTCAATATTAATTGATGGCTTATAATTTGATTTTTCTAACCATTTAAGCCAATCTTTTCTAGATTTTTCAGTTAATAAATTTTCACTCTTAAACCCTTGTTCAATTGCAAAATCATAAGCTCCTTTACCAGTTAACATGACGTGGGGAGTTTTTTCCATAACAAGCCTAGCAACTGAAATTGGATTTTTGATATTTTGTAAAAAACTGACTGCGCCGCAATCATTGTTTTTATCCATAATACAAGCATCAAGTGTGACATTCCCTTTTCTATCTGGTAGTCCCCCCAGGCCAACTGATCGTTCATTAGGATCATCCTCTGAGACCCTTACACCATATTCAACAGCAGTAAGGCCTCCCTTTCCATCTTTTAAATTTTTCCATGCAACTTTATTGGCATCTAACCCATGATTCCATGTTGAAATAATCCTTGGAGCTTTAAACTTTTTAAAATTTGAATCTTTATAAGTAAAGCTTATACTACTTGTTGCAATAGATCCTAAAAAAGTATTTTTTATAAATTTTCTTCTACCCAACCTTGTTAAATTAATCTATTAATCCAATTTTTCTAACACCATCTCCAACTCTGGATGTGAGTGCGTCTCCTAATTCTTGTCTTGCATTTTCTCCCATTTTCTCCAGCTCTTTAGCTTTTTCAATATTTTCCATGTAAACATTTTTCATTTCGCTAGGATCTTCTTTTAGATTATATAGCTCATTAAATTTTACATAGTTATACTCATATTTTACAGGCATACCATCTTTACCACCAGGCTTTCCATTAAGAGTTCTGTAAGACCTTGGAAAATACAATTTCCAATTTCCTGAACGTACTGCATGCAGTTCATTTTGTCTGTAATAAAAATACAATTCTTTGTGAGGAGATTTATTTTCTTTTTGAGTTAGTAATGGCCATATATTTTTTCCATCAATTTTATTAGCAGATAATTTTGAACTTGTAATATGCGAGAAAGTCGGCATCCAATCTATCCCCATTACTGGCTCATCAATTATTGTTTTAGCTTTTATTTCTGCAGGATACTTTATTATACAAGGAACTCTTTGTCCACCTTCCCATGCAGTCCCTTTACCTTCCCTATAAATACCAGATGAACCTGCATGATCACCATAAGAAAGCCAAGGACCATTGTCAGATGTAAAAACAACAATAGTGTTTTCTGATAAATTATTTTTTTCTAATGCTTCGATAACTCTACCCACAGAGAAATCAATTTCAGAAATTACATCAGCAAACAAACCATTTCCTGTACTACCATTAAAATCTTTTGAAGCAAAAAGTGGAACATGAGGTTGAGGATGTGCTATGTATAAGAAAAATTGTTGGTCCTTATTTTCTTCAATAAATCTAATGCTTTCATCTGTAATATTTTTTGTTAAATCTGATTGATCAATTATGGGTTGAACTGGTGTATTATTTCTGTATAGCATCAAATCATCAGGATAACCCTCTGGTCTTTCAGGGTGGAATTTCCACATATCATTAGAAAAAAGTATCCCATAAAACTCATCGAATCCATGATTTGTAGGGAGAAACTTTTCTGCATCTCCCAAATGCCATTTTCCAAAAATGCCTGTTCTATAATTATTTTCCTTTAACATTTCAGACAATAAGAATTCATCTGGATTTATACCTCTTTTTGATTTTGGACCAAAGGCACCGCTGATTCCAAGTCTATTTGGATAACATCCAGTTAAAATTGCCGCACGTGAAGCTGAACAAACAGCTTGTGCTGCATAATATGAGGTCATCTTAACCCCATCATCCGCCATTTTATCAAGGTTAGGTGTCTCTATAAATTCAGAACCATAAGAACTTAAATCAGCATAAGCTAAATCATCAGTTAAAATAAATACAATATTTGGGGATTTTTCAATTGATTCACTACATCCAAAAAGAAAAACTACTAGTAAAGTAAAAAAGTATTTTAAAATTTTATTGTTCATTGTTATAGGTTATTAATTTTAAAGCTTCCTCAACAGTGTTAACAGGGTATTTACAAGTGTTATTTACACATACATAAATCAGATTTTCTCCCTTAATATATCTATTTTTAAGCAAATATTTTTCACTATCTTTTTTTGAAGCAGCGGTCAATATATTAGGTAAATAAATTGAATTAATTTCCTTGGCCATTTCGATAGATTTTTTTCCGGAAATAACTACCTCATAAAAGTTGTCATAATATTCCAAAGATACACTAAGCCAGTTTATGAAATCCAGTGAATTGCTAATTAGCTGAGTTGAAATTTCATTTAACATTGATTTACCTGTATTTAAAAAATCCCTATTTCCAGTGTGGTGAGATAAAAGGAATAAGTTTTGACACATAACTGAATTTGCGGAAGGAACTACACCGTCTTGATTTACAAATAAATTTTCTGAAAACAACAGTGATTGATCAGAGCTAAACTTCAAAAATGAGGATTTATCGTCTTTAAATATTGAAAAAACCTTTGTAGTGAGAGCATCGGCTTTATCAATGAAATCATAATTGAAAGTTGATTGATATAAACTTAGATAAGCAGAAATCAAATAGCTATAATCCTCAAGAAAAAGTATATCTTCATTTGCAATTGATAATGATCTTTTAACAATCAAGTCATCATTAACTAAATTTTCTTCAATTGAAGAAACAATACTCATTGCTTTATTAATGAATTTTTTTTCTCCAGTAGATTGAAATGCGTTAGATAATCCAATTACAGTAAGAGCATTCCATGATGTAAGGACTTTTTCATCAATAATTGGCTTTTCTCTTTTTTCCTTTAACTTTTTAAGCTTATTAATTGACTCAGAAATTTTAGTATTTAATGTTTTTGATGATAGATTATATTTTTTAGTGTAAAAGTTATCATCATTAATTCTTTTTAATACGTATTTATTTTTTTCCCAAAACCCGAATTTGTTAAGACTGAAATAGTCTGAAAATAGCTCAAAATCATCCTTAAGAATAGTTTTAATTTCATCTTTGTTCCAGACATAATAATCCCCCTCAATTTTATCTTTACCTATTTCTGTCACAGCTGAAATACTAGAAAAAATTAAATCATTATCAGCTGTCAAATTATTTTCTACAAAGTCAAATATATCATCAATTAACTTTTTATAAACTTTATCATTATTTCTTTTGTAAGCTTTGGAAAAAACCGATAGCATTTGTGCGTTATCGTAAAGCATTTTTTCAAAATGTGGAATGTGCCAAATTGAATCTACTGTATATCTGTGTAATCCTCCATCGATATGATCATTAATTCCGCCATATGCTATATTTTTTAAGGTTAAATCCACAAAATCTAAATATTTTTTTTCACTGAATTGAACACTACTTTTTTGAAAAAAATCGATTAAAGATGGTAAATGAAATTTTTGATTTGATTTTATACCTCCATTTTCTACATCCAAATACTTATATGCAATCTGACTTGCCTCTCTTATTTGATAAAATAATTCTGATTCCTTTATTTCATTTTTGATGATTTTTTTTGGGGATAATCCCTCTTTTAACTTTACTGAGTAATCTAAAACATCATCATATCTCTCATTATATAATTCACTAATTTGTTTTAATACACTAAGCCAATTTTCTTTAGGCAGGTATGTCCCGCCCCAAATAGGAGATCCATCTGGTAGTGCAATTATATTCATTGGCCAACCTCCACTTCCTGTCATCAAAACCAATGATTTCATATAAAGTTCATCAATATCAGGCCTTTCCTCTCGATCAACTTTAATATTTACAAATTTTGAATTCATTATTTCTGCAGCTTCTTGATCACTGAATGTTTCTTCCTCCATCACATGGCACCAATGACATGATGAATACCCAACACTAATGATTAATAACTTGTTTTTCTCAGTTGCAAGTTTTAAAGCACTTTGATTCCAAGGCATCCAATCAACTGGGTTTGTTGAGTGTTGCTTGAGGTATAAACTTTTTTCGTTGCTAAGTTTATTCATTCTAATTTGCGCATGACTTATAAATGAAAATAATAATGCAATGGCTAAAAAAAATATTTTTTCTGTTCTCATCAATTAAATTAATGAATTGGAAATTAATTCCTAATTTACTCTTTAATTTATTAAAATAAATACATATAATAAATTATGAAAAAAGTACTATTACTAATAGCAATTCTTATAGTAAGTTGTAAAAATGATGAAATTAACCAACCTAATATATTATTTATAATGTCAGACGACCACACTTCTCAATCGTGGGGAATATATGGTGGTATACTAAAAGATTATGTTAAAAATAATGGAATAAAAAGACTTGCAAAGTCTGGAGTTGTACTTGAAAACTTATTTTGTACAAATGCAATTTGTGTGCCTAGTAGAGCTTCGATTTTAACTGGACAATATAGCCATGTGAACGGCGTATATAATTTACCAGATGCCTTAGATCCTGACTCATTAAATGTAGCTAAAGTTTTAAAAAATAACGGATATCAAACATCCATAGTTGGTAAGTGGCATTTAAAAAAAGAGCCCAGTGGCTTTGATTATTATAAGGTCCTTCCCGGTCAGGGTTTATATAATGATCCGTACTTTAAAACTAAAGAAAATTGGGAAGATGGAAGCAGAGGGGGTGAAAAAGAAAAAGGATTTTCAGCAGATATTATTGGAGATAGCTCAATTGAATGGTTAAAAAAAATTGATAGTAAAAAACCTTTTTTTCTTATGACTCATTTTAAAGCAACACATGAGCCATTTGATTATCCCAAGAGAAATAAAGACTTGAATCAAGATATCATTTTTCCTGAGCCAAACTCACTATATGAATTTGATCCAGAGGACTCTGGAAGAAAACATATTGGTCAAATTGTTGAAAATTTAACTGAGCGTTGGGTTAACGACACTAAAAATAAGATAGGAAGATATCCTGGGCTACCTTTTTCTATTGAAGGTCTTGATAAAAAAGAAATTAGATCTAAGACTTATCAAAAATTTATTGGAGATTTTTTAAAGAGTGGGGCAGCTATTGATGATAATATTGTTAAAATATTAGACTATTTAGAAAAAGAAAAAATCATTGATAACACTATCATAGTTTATACTTCTGACCAAGGATATTTTTTAGGAGAGCATGGTTATATGGACAAAAGATGGTTTTATGAAGAGTCCGCGAGAATGCCTTTTGTTATTTCTTATGATAAAAAACTACCAAAAGGAAAAAGAATCGATGAC
This sequence comes from uncultured Bacteroidota bacterium, assembly GCA_902610105.1. Next base: position 11,207 of record CACLUN010000006.1, on the reverse strand, counting down.
TTAATATTGAATATTGATATCCCTTCACTTTTACTAGATTTTGCAGGAATTACTCAGCCCGAAAGTTTTCAAGGCTATAGTTTCAAGAATAATTTATTGAATGATGGTAAGAAATCCAGAGAATATATTTATTATAGATATTGGCAGCACGATGTGAAAAGACCTGCGCACCTAGGTATAAGATCTAAAAAATTTAAATTGATTTATAATTATGGTGAGGGTTTAGAAAAATCTGGAACAAATAAAACGAAAACTCTTCCGAATTGGGAATTTTATGATCTAATTGTTGACCCTGGAGAGAATACTAACAACATTAATAATCCAATTTATAAAGACAAAATTGATTTCTTGCATAACCAATTGATAATTGAGAAAAGAAAAGCAAAAGATTTTGAGCTTAAGATCCCAGACATTTCATGAGAACAATCATTGTTTTATTTTTTGCCCTTCAAAACTTGTCAAACTATTCTCAAGAAATCAATAAAATAGATAGTCTTATAAATAATGGTATTAAATTAAAAGCTTACCCAGGCGCACAAGTGTTTTTTAAAAAGGGTGACTTTAAATTTCATAAATCATATGGCTATCATACCTATGATTCGATCGTAAAAGTTGGTGATGATCATTTGTTTGATTTAGCATCGATAACAAAAGCACTTGCATCTACATTAGCCATAATGAAACTTTATGATGAGAAAAAACTAAAGCTTGATAATACAATTTCATCATTTGATAAAAAATTTAGAAGATCTAACAAAAAAAATACAAATTTTCATGAGCTATTAATTCATCAATCAGGCTGGATTCCTTACATAAATCATCAACAATTTTTAATTAAAAGAAATGGGAAACTTAAAAAAAGACTAATATCCAAAGTTCCAAAAAATAAAACTATTCAAATAGCAAATGACTTGTTTATTAAATCCAACTATTTCAATACTATCGTAAAGAGAATAAAAAAAACAAAAGTTGATAAGAGCATAAATTATAAATATTCAGGATTATTTTTTTGCTTAGTTCCTAAGATAGTAAAAATGATATCGAAAAAATCTTTTGAGATTTTTCTTCATGAAAACTTTTATTCAAAGCTTAATTTAAACTTGTCGTTTAATCCATCAACTAAATATTCTAAAAACAAAATTGCTCCAACAGAACTGGATACAATATTTAGAAAGCAACTGGTCCACGGATTTGTTCACGATGAAACAGCTGCAATTATGGGCGGTATCTCTGGAAATGCAGGCTTATTTGGAAATGCAAAAGATATTGGAAAAATATCTGAGATGTTTTTAAATTATGGAGTTCATAATAATAAGAGATTTCTCTCAGAAAATACTGTAAAATATTTTACGAATCCTGGCAATTATAAAAATGCAAAAGAAACTAGGGGGCTTGGTTTTGACAAGCCTCGTTTAAATTCTCAAGGTATTTTGTACCCTAGCGAAAAACTTTCCATAGATAGCTATGGTCATACTGGATTTACTGGAACATTTTTTTGGGTAGATCCTAAAAATGATTTGGTAATTGTTTTACTTACAAACAGAGTTTATCCTAATAGATCATATGAGAATCTGTATGATTTAGAAATAAGAAGAAAGCTGATAGATTTAATAATTTAATTTTAGTCCCTAGAGTTAATTTTAGCTAAAAGCCTTAAGATTTCCAGATATAGCCAAACTAGGGTTACCATTAATCCAAATGCAGAATACCATTCCATATATTTAGGAGCACCATTTTCAGATGCTTCTTCAATGAAATCAAAATCTAAAACAAGATTTAGAGATGCAATCACTACAATGAAAAGTGATACTAGGATACTAGTAATAGATCCATTTAATGGATTTAAAAGTTCAAAACCAAAGCCAAAAAACATCCCAATAATTGATACTAAATAAAAAATCCCAATACCTGCTGTTGCCGCAAAAATTCCAAGTCTTAAATTATCACTTGGTTTTATTATCCCAGACTTATATGCAAACAATAATGATAAAAGTATAAAAGCAGTTAAACAAACAGCATTGAAAACAATTCCCTCAAATTGCTGAGCATACGTGAGAGAAATTCCACCTAAGAATAAACCTTGACACAAAGCATAAATAGGTGTGGTAATTGGAGAAAGCTCTTTTTTAAAAATTGTCACAAAAAAAGCTATGATTCCAAAAAGTGCACCAGCCATCCACAAATATGTTAGTGGTGATGTATATGAATAATATCCAGCAGCAATCAATAAAAATAGAGATATGGCAGTTTTGTTCACAGCGCCTTCAATTGTCATAAAATTATCTCTTATAATAGGGCCAGATGATCGTTGACCTGTCATTCCTTTGAAAGTATTTTTATTTAATGCAGGGTTTCCAGATCTAAAGGATAAGTGTCTTGCCATTTTAATCTAAATTTGTTTTAACTTTATTTTATGTATAGAATATTACTATTCATTATTCTTGTATCGTTCAATAATCATGCCCAAATTGATAAAGTATCGGAGGAAGTCTTCCCAATCTTTCCAATTTGTAAGCTAATTCCTAATGATAAACAAAATCAGTGTTTTGATGAAAGTATGTTTGAGCATGTTGAGAAAAACTTTAAATATCCAAAAACAGCTTGGGAGCTAGATTTAGAATCAATAGTACGAATAAGGTTTGAAATTGATGAATTAGGTGAAGTTGACAATATTGTCGCAAATTCATCTGTAGTAGGTATCAGCTTCATAGAAAAAGAAGCTTTAAAGGCTGCTGAAAGTATGTTTGAAGTTGCCGCTGCGAATATTATTCGTTCATTACCTAAAATGACCCCAGCAAAAAAAAATGGTGAGCCTTTTAGGAAAACCTTTCAAATCTCTGTTGAATATAGAATTCCTGATCAATTAGACTTCGATGAAATTGATACAGCTCCAAGATTTCCTGATTGCGAGGATGTTGAATCTGAAAAATCTAAAGATTGTTTCGAAAATTATATTACAAATCACATAAATAAAAATTTAAAATATCCTAAAAGAGCTTTGAAAAATGGAATTGAAGGTGATGTATTTATACAGTTTGAAATAACTAAAGATGGTTATTTCATAAATTTCTCAACAATTGGACCTAACAAAATACTAGAGGATGAGGCTTACAGAATTATGGCAAAGCTTCCTCAAGTTAAAGCTGGAGAATACATGGGTAAAAAGGTTAATATTCTTTACGGATTACCAGTTTCATTTCGACTTAACTCAGGTGATGATTAAAAGAAATGTTAAAATAAATTTTGAGCAGAAGTTAAAAAAGTTTTCTGATCATTGGTCCCCTAAAGTGATTGCTGAATTAAATGATTACCAGTTTAAATTAGTGAAAATAAAAGGAGAGTTCATTTGGCATAATCATAAAAATACTGATGAAGCATTTGTTGTTCTTGATGGTAAGATATATATTGAATTTGAAGATAAAACAGAAGAGATCAAACGGGGTGAAATGATAATTGTTCCTAAAGGCGTAAAGCATAAGCCTTATGCAAAAAAAGAAGCTAATATTATGATTATTGAGCCTAAAGGTGTCGTAAATACAGGTGAAAAAATTGATAAACTAACCGCGCCCAATGATGATTGGGTATAAGTTCTATATTTTTTAAATCTTATATTTAATATTATTAAAAGTAAAATAAATGTCTAAACTTCTTTCAAATAATGAGATAACTGAAAAGATAAATATGCTGTCGGATAATTGGAGTATTGATGGGTTATTTTTAAAAGGCTCATATGAGTTTAAAAATTTTGAGCTAGCTTTTGACTTTATGAAACAGATTGCTTTAAAGTGTGAAGAGATGAATCACCACCCCAAATGGACAAATGTTTATAATAAATTAGACGTTGAATTATACACTCATGATTTAGGAGGTCTAACAATTAAGGATTTTGAATTGTCCTTATTTATGGATAAAGTCTTTCAAAAATTGAAAAATTGAAAAACGACTCCAAAAAACAAAAAATTATTAATGGATTGTATTTGATATTTATTGCTTCAGTAGCTTTATATTTATTTAACGATATATTTGAATTTATTGTAAATCTGATTAGATAATTAAATTAATGAAGAAATTAATTATAGTCTTATCGCTTTTTCCACTATTATCTTTCTCTCAAATCGAGAATAACCAATATGATCAGTTAATACTAAGGGGTGCAACTTTAATTAATAGCACAGGAGCTCCACCATTAGGCCCAGTTGATATTGTAATTAAAAAAAATATTATTACAAAAATTGAAACTGTAGGATATCCTGGTGTCCCAATTAATGAAAATAGAAGACCAGAGCTATCCCAAAATGGTATTGAAATTAATTGTGAAGGGAGCTTTGTATTACCTGGTTTTATTGATACTCATGGGCATATTGGGGGAAGATCTCAAGGGGCTAGTCCTGACTATGTATTTAAACTTTGGATGGCACATGGAATTACAACTATCAGAGAACCAGGCGGCTCATTAAGTCATGATTTAAAATTAGAATTAAAAAAGAAAAGTGAAAAAAATACTATTGTTGCACCAAGAATATATTCTTTTTCAACTTTTAATTCAAGAGTTCAATCACCTGATGAAGCCAAAAAGTGGGTTCAAGATAATGCAAAAAAAGGCTCTGATGGTATTAAATTTTTCGGTGCACCCCCTGATATTATGCAAGCTGCTATTGAAGAAAATAAAAGGTTAGGCTTAAGATCAACATCTCATCATGCTCAATTGAATGTTGTAAGATGGAATGTATTAAATTCTGCTAGAGCTGGTCTAAATTCAATGGAGCATTGGTATGGATTACCTGAAGCATTATTTAACAATAGGGTTATTCAAAATTATCCTCCAAATTATAATTATCAGAATGAGCAAAATAGATTTGAGGAAGCAGGGAAACTTTGGAAACAAGCAGCCCAACCCTACTCTGATCACTGGAATAATGTAATGGATGAATTGATTTCACTTGACTTTACTATTTCACCAACTTTAAATATTTATGAAGCTAGCCGTGATTTACATAGAGCAAGAAGAGTAGAATGGCATGATGATTATACATTGCCAAGTTTGTGGGCATTTTATGCACCTAGTAGAATTTCACATGGCTCTTATTGGCACTATTGGGGAACAGAACAGGAAATAGCATGGAAAGAAAACTATAGACTTTGGATGACTTTTTTAAACGAATTTAAAAACAGAGGAGGCAGAGTTACAACTGGATCTGATTCTGGCTTTATATACCAGCTATATGGATTTGCTTACATTAGAGAATTAGAGTTATTAAGAGAAGCTGGATTTCATCCATTAGAAGTTATACAATCAGCTACATTAAATGGAGCTGAACTTTTAGGAATTGATCATTTGACTGGTTCTGTTGAGCCTGGGAAATATGCTGATTTAATTATAATTGATGAAAATCCACTAGAAAACTTAAAAGTACTATATGGAACTGGAGCGATCAAACTTGATGAAAACAATAAGGTTACAAGAGTTGGTGGAGTTAGGTATACCATCAAAGATGGTGTTGTGTATGACTCAAAAAAACTCCTAAAACAGGTTAAAGAGATGGTTGACATCGCAAAAAAAGAGGCAGGATATAAAATTAAACAACCTGGTGTAAATTAGATGAAGCATAAATTAATATTAATAATCTTTTTTTCACTACTTATTTCCTGTAGCACAGATGACGATGATTATGGGATAAATGACAGAGATGATAACATAAATCTATTTAGTAATAAAGCTAGAGTCGTTGGCTATTTTCCATATTATCGATTTTCACTTAATAATCAAATAGAATATTGTAAAGTCACTCATTTAAATATTGCATTTGCTAATCCTATGACTGATGGAACAATTGTTCTTCCATCTACTGATAATACCACACTTTCAGATGTGGTAAACAGAGCTAGATCACAAAATAGTAATATAAAAATATATATATCACTAGCCGGAGGAGCACTATCATCAACCACTGCAGATATTTGGAAAAACTTCTTAGCTAATAGCCAAGAGAGACCTAAACTAATTGACAAAATAGTTCAATTCACTAAAGAGAACAGTCTTGATGGAGTAGATGTTGATCTAGAATGGAGCCATGTTACTACTGGATACAGTGACTTTGTTATTGAACTTAAACAAAAACTGTCTGCAAATTCATTAGGTATGACAGCAGCGTTTCCCTCTGAAACTAAATATTCGCTAATTACAGCTGATGCATTAAATGCATTTGATTTTATAAATATTATGGCTTATGACTATACAGGATCGTGGAATCCATCAGCACCAGGTCAGCACAGCTCAGCTGAACATGCTCGAAGAGGAGTTAATTATTGGAAAAATATTGTTGGGTTAAGCGGAGAAAAACTAACTCTTGGTGTTCCATTTTATGGATATGACTTTCAAAACTCAACTACTGTGAGTTCATTTACTTACGGATCCATGGTAGCAGTCAACAACTCTAATGCAGATAAAGATAATGATGGCAATAAATATTATAATGGAAGGCCTACAATTCGAACTAAAGTCAGCTTAGCTGCAGAAACCTTAAGTGGAATTATGATATGGGAACTAGGGCAAGACTCTTTTACTGAATACTCACTTCTTGAGACTATTCATAAAAAATATACAGATTTGGGTGTTGAAACTACGAATTTATGTGGTAATTAATAGAAATAGCTATTTTTGCGTAAAATAATTTAATGGATAAATTAGAATTTCTTAATAATATTTTTCTTGGAAACGAAATTAAAGATTACCTAATCTTTTTAATGCTTCTTTTGTTTGGTTTCATTTTAATATCACCCATTAGCTCTTATTTAAGAAAATTTATTTTTAGAATAGTTGGAAATAAAGATGACAATAATGGTAAAGCTGAATTTGATTCTTTACTAAAAAAACCTCTGTACTATTTTTTGCTATTATTAATATTTTATTTTGCATTTAATATACTATCCTTTCCAGATTCGTGGGGCTTGGTAGACTCATCAGAATTAGGAGTAAAAATGATCATTTCTAAATCATTTTCTTTTTTACTTATAGTAACCATTTTTTGGACAATATTACAGTCTGTTGAATACCTTGGTTTGAGATTACAATTTCGAGCTGAACAAACTGAAAGTAAAGTTGATGATCAGCTGATCCCTTTTGCAATTGAGATTGGGAAAGTATTGGTTGTAATATTTTCTATTGTAGTTATCTTGGCAAATGTTTTTGATCAAAATATAACAGCATTAGCAGCAGGACTTGGTGTTGGTGGTGTTGCTGTAGCTTTAGCTTCGAAAGAAAGTTTGGAAAATCTTTTAGGTTCATTTACTATTTTTCTTGATAAACCATTCCAAGTTGGAGATGTTATAAAAATTGGTACTATCACTGGTTTGGTAGAGAAAGTTGGATTTCGAAGTACAAGAATTCGAACATTTGATAAGAGCTTGGTTACAGTGCCTAACAAAAATCTTGTAATTGCAGAATTAGATAACTTAAGTTTAAAACCGGTTCGAAAAGTCAAAATTGATATTGGACTAACCTATGATACATCTGTTGATCAAATAAAAGAAATTGTTAGTGAAATACAAAAAATAATCAATGAACACCCTAAAACCAACCAAGATGGAAAAGTCAGATTTTTGAATTTTGGTGCAAGCTCACTAGATATTATGGTATTATACTTTGTAAATGGAATTGACTGGGGAATATTAATCGACACTCAACAAGAGATTAATTTTAAAATTATTGAAATTGTAAAAAAACATGGAAGTGACTTTGCTTTCCCAACAACTTCAGTTTTTTTAGAAAATCAAAATAAATAATACAAATTTAAGTTTGAATCGTTCTGCAATTATCTCTGAAGATAAAAAATACCGATATGAACTTTCTAGAATTTGGTCTGACTTGCCAAAAATTACTTTTATTATGTTAAATCCCTCTTTTGGAAATGAGCATATTGATGACAAAACGATAAAAAGGCTAATTTTTTTTTCAAAAAAATTTGGTTATGGTGGTTTTTATATTGGTAATATTTTTCCTAATATAAATACAAAGGTTAAGGACCTTTATTCAGATCTTTCACACGATAAAAAAAAGAATAGAAAACATGTTTTCTCAATGATTAAAAAGAGTATTTGTGTAGTTTATGCTTGGGGTAAAACAATAAATCAACCGCCTAATTGGATTGACAAGTTTGTAGATAAACCTTTATGTTTTGGTTACAATGTTAATGGAACCCCAAAGCATCCACTTTACTTAAAAAAAAACACTACGTTAATTAGCTTCAGGTAAATCAATATCTGGTGGCCCAGCCTCAGGTAAATCATCAACATATTCATTTGTAAATCTTGAGGGGTGTTTTATAAATACCCATTTATTATTTTTAACCTCACCTAAATGCTTATTTGCAACAACTTTATCGATAATTTTCAATCCCTTTTCAGCCATTGATTCAAAACTATCTACCTGATTTTTAAATCCAATCCTTGTTCTGCCGATATAGTACTTTGTTGATAAATCTTCTTTAAACATTTTCACAATTTCTTTTTTGCCGTAGATAAAACCCAGTAAACCACCCCATGTAGATGCTGGATTGTCAGAATCCCAACCACACAATGAAGCAATTTTAATTGTTTCTTTGAAATTACCCTCTCCATATAGAAGACTTATAATACTAGCTCCAAAATTAATTCCAGCAGCATAACAACCATTACAATTTTTTTCTTGCACTGACCAATTATACCCATCTTCATTGTTTATTTGATATTTAAGATTCAGACTATCTCTGGTAATTTCCCAAGATATCCCATCTTCATATTTAGCTTTAACAAAATCATACATTTTAGCAGAATATGATGAGTTTGGTAACACGTATCTAGCTTTTTCAGACATCCAAATTAGTTTATCTTTCAAAGATTGGTGATCAGTTTCTAAGGATGCTAAAGAGTGCATAATTATATAAAATTCTGAGATCCACGCTGCATTCTCTCTGCCTACAGTCCTTATTGGCATGTAAGCCATTCTTAAGGCTATATCAGGATAATTGGGAGAATACAAACCAAAAATTTCAGTAGTCAATTGAGCATCAATCATCTCATAAAACTTATTATAATCAGGATTACTGGTCTCAGGTGGTAAAACACCTTCTTTCATCAAATCAAATGCTCTTTGATTAGAAACCCATAAATAATTTTCTTCGTCATTACTAATATGTTTTAACCATCCATCTCTAATTTGTTCTGGCCTAAGAGTTAAATTATTGTTTTGTAATATTAATTCTTGATACATATATTCAATATCAGTATCATCATCAGAGCCCCAAAGACTGTCAGAAAGAGCTAAATTAAAATCAATTGTGTTAAACATAGAGTTATTCGACCAAATACTGGGTTGGTCTTTTTTCCCCCAGTCATTGTATACGTAAAACCCTTCTCCTTTACCATTTACTGGGGTTCCAATTTTATCCATCTCTGTTATAATTCCTGTCCAATTAGCTATAGATTGACCAAGCCAAAATCCTTCAAGCTTATTTTTATATTCTTTTTTACTTATTATAAAGTATTCATTTTGATTAGTGCATGAAAGTAGTATTAAGAAGACTAAAAAAATAAATCTCATTTTGGTGAAAATAATTTCTGATTAAGCACTATTAAGCTTTTTATCTAAATAAATTATTGCAATACATGATAAGAACATTAATGTTGAGGGAAGTGTTGGAACAAACGGATCGCTAATACTAATATGAAAATAAATTGCAGCAAGCATAAATGTAGCCATAACAAATGCAGCAGGTGTTATAAGTTTTTCATATTTAATTCCAAGCAAAAGAAGAATAGCACATAAAACTTTAAAAATCCCAACAACTATCATTGTGGTTTTGCTCAAACCATAGGCCTGAAATTCCTCAATCATGTTAGCAGCATCAGCTCCCCTGTATATTGTATCCATTTCCAATCTGAATGACCAAGCACTTAATACTGTTAACGAGACAATTAGAATTAGAGTTTTTAAAAACAACTTCATTTATTTAGTACAATTTTTGATTATTAATAGTTTTGTCTTGGATAAATTTAATACAATCTGAATTAATTTTGAATTTAAACTACGTGAAAAATAAATATTTTTAAAAATAATTTAGATTATGAATATTAACGAAATAATTCGAAATAGAAGGGCGATTTATCCAAATCAATATGAAAATGGTGTAGTAAAAAAATCATTTATAAAACTAATGCTAGAAAACGCTAATGCTGCCCCAACCCACAAGTTAACTCAGCCCTGGTTTTTTAAAGTATACAAAGGGGTTTCCAAGGATAAATTATCAAAAGAAATGGTTAAATCTTATGAAGCTTCCTGTAAGAGTGAAAAAGTTACTACAATAAAGAAGAAGAAAATTGAAGAGAAATGTAGAAAATCTAATTGTATCATATCAATTTTCATGAGGAAAGATCTAAACAATATAGTTCCTGAATGGGAAGAAATTGCTGCCACAGCTATGGCGGTACAAAACATGTGGTTAACATGTACCGCTTACAATATCGGATGCTATTGGAGTACACCTAAGCATTTAAATACAATGAATGATTTTTTTAAATTAAAAGAAAATGAAAAATGTCTTGGGTTTTTTTATCTTGGGATCTTTACTCATTCAAAAGTAAAATCAAAAGAAAGAATACCTATTGAAAAAAAAACTGAATGGAATAATTAATATGAAAACATTTATAAAAACCTTTACAATTTTATGTTTTAGTATATCATCATATGCACAGTCAAATGATAAATATGGAACATATGGTGAATCATTTGAAAAATCAGAAATTATTAATTATAAACTATCAAAAGATACTTTTTTGAATAGTGTGTCGAAGGTAAAATTAGAAGGAGAAATATTATCTTCATGCCCAATGAAAGGATGTTGGATGAGAATTTCTGTAGAACAAGATACTATACTCGTTAGATTTAAAGACTACGGATTTTTTGTACCAAAAAGTGGAATAGAGGGTAAGAATACTATAATTAATGGTAATCTATCAATTGATACATTAAGCGTTACTCAGCTCAGACACTATGCAGAAGATGCGGGTAAGTCAAAAAAGGAGATATCCCTTATTACTAAACCTGAATTTACAATTTCATTTCTCGCAGATGGAGTTTTGATTGAAGAATAAGGACAACTAAAAAGAATGTCTGTTCTTTAGCAAATTGTTTGAACACAAAGATGATTACATTATTAAGTTTTTTTATTTAA
>CACLUN010000005.1 GCA_902610105.1 uncultured Bacteroidota bacterium | reverse complement strand
GGCTTTATGATATTACCTAGTCAAAGACATGGTTTTGGAAATATGTCTGAATATAATTTTTGGCTTCGGGCTAATCATTTTTCTAAATATTTACTCAGAAGTGAAAATAATCTTGTGGATATGGTCGAAATTAATATTGATATTCCACAGTCTAAATAACATAATTTTAATAATATGAATTGTAAAAAATATTTATTCTTTCTCATTTTATCAATGTTCATTATTTCATGTAAGAGTGAAGATAGTGCTCAGGTTGATGAAGATGGAATTATAACTGGACTACAAACAAAAACTTTTTCACACGATAATGTTAATAGGAATTACCTTATTTATATTCCAGATTCTTATGATTCTGAAATTGATTATCCTTTAATGTTTTTATTCCACGGTTTTGGAGGAATCGCGAATCAATTTATTAATTCAGCAGACATGAGAGATTTAGCAGAGAGTAAAAATTTCATAGTCGTCTATCCGCAAGGCCTCGATTTAGCTGGTTCTGGTTCACATTGGAATTGTTCTAATCCTTCTGCTGATAATAAAAGTGATGTTGATGATATTGGATTCATTGAAAATTTAATTGATCAATTAATAGTTGATTATCCAGTAATTGATAGTAAAAGAATATACGCTGCTGGATATTCAAATGGAGGGTTTATGTCATATTATTTGGCTTGTAATTCAAAGAAATTTGCTGCTATTGGTTCAGTTGCTGGTACAATGCTAGATGATAGTTACCAAAGTTGCAATGCAAATTTTCCCACGGCAATGATTAATATTCATGGAACGGATGATTTTGATGTTCCATATGATGGAAATATATATTATCCATCAATTCCAGATGTGGTTGATTGGTGGAAAAATTTTAATAATACACCAAATGAAGATTTATTGACTAATCAAGATGGTTCAATTGAACACTATATTTATTACAACGATGCCGGTGATAGATATGTTGAGCATATTAAAATAATAGGTGGTGGCCATTATTGGGATGATAAATTAAATTATAATGGCACAAACACAAGTGGTTTGATATGGGGATTTGTTTCTAACTATAATATTGATGGAATAATTGATTAGATAACTAATTTTTCCATGAAAGGTAACATATTATTTTTCTTCATTATACCGATTATATTACTTTCATGTAATAATAATTTAGAAAACAAAAATCCAAATGTTATTATAGTAATTACGGATGATCAAGGTTATGGAGATATTGCTTATAATGGCAATAAAAAAATAATTACCCCCAATCTCGACAAATTTGCTAATGAGAGTTTAAGGTTTAATAATTTTCATGTATCTCCAGTTTGTGCTCCTACTAGATCTAGCTTATTAACAGGAAGATATTCTCTTAGAACTGGCGTTACCGATACATATAATGGTGGCGCAATAATGTCATCAACCGAAATAACATTAGCTGAAATTTTTGCTGAGAAAAATTATAAAACTGGAATTTTTGGAAAATGGCATTTAGGAGATAACTATCCTTCCAGACCATCTGATCAAGGTTTTCAGGAATCAGTAATTCATTTAGCAGGTGGTATAGGTCAGGTTGGAGATTTTACAAATTATTATGCTGGAAATAAGAGTTATTATGATCCAGCTTTATGGCACAATAATGAGATAAAAAAATATGAGGGATATTGTTCTGATATTTTCACTAATGAGGCTGTAAAGTTTATTGAAAAAAATAAATCGAATCAGTTTTTTTGTTATTTATCATTCAATGCTCCTCACACACCTTTGCAAGTCCCTGAAAAATATTATGATTTATATAAGGACATTGATCCTTCAAATTTTTATGAAGAAGTAAGTTCTGAAATGACTGAAAGAGATGTTAATGATGCAAAAAAGATTTATGGCATGGTCACTAACATTGATGAAAATTTTGGAAAGCTTTTATATAAGCTTGAGGAATTAGGTATTAAAGAAAATACAATTGTTATTTTTTTAACTGATAATGGTCCTCAGCAAACAAGATATGTTTCAAATCTTAGAGGTTTAAAGAGTCAGGTTTATAATGGAGGTATTAAAGTTCCCTTTTACTTTAGTTATCCCAAACTTTATAAAAAGTCAAAGGATATAGATTTTTTTGGCGCTCATATTGATGTTCTTCCAACCTTATCTAAACTATGCAATTTAACAATTCCCTCAGATAGAAAAATAGATGGAATTGATTTATTTAATGAAAATATTGATAAAAATAATAGAGATTTTTTCTCTTACTGGACAAGAAAATCACCTGAGCTTTATAAAAATATTTCATTAAATAGTGATAACTATAAGCTTGTTGGAAATACCGACTATGATTCACAAATTGAAAATTTTGAATTGTATGATTTGGTTAATGATCCTGCAGAATCTAAAAATTTAATTTTAGAGAAAAGCCAACTTGCAATGGATATGAAAAATAGAATGGATGATGTGTATTATGAATTAATTAAATCAAAAAATTTGGTGAATAAGCCTAGAATTCATTTAGGTAGTATTTACCAAAACCCGACAATTTTAAACAGAAATGATGCTGGTGGACAAAGAGGTATTTGGGCTCAAAATGAAAAATACGGTTTATGGAGAGTTAATTTTCAAAGTGGCGTTTATAATTTTAAGTTTAAATTTAATAATGTTGAAGAGAATGATGGACAAATGACTTTGGAGATTGGAAATAATGTCCATTCAAAAAAAATTTACATAGATAATGAAGGGTTTGTAAGTATGGAAAATATTAAAGTAGATGAAGGAGATTACGATTTAATTCCATTTTTAACAGTAAATCGAAAAAATATTTTACCCTTTTGGGTAGAGGTAAAAAAACTATGACTTTTTCTTTGCTCTTAGTATTTGAGAAATTTTAAAAATTTGTATAGAGATAACTACAACATTTAGAAAAATGATTGAATACGAATTTGCCACAATTCCATAAATGAGCCATGCGGATGCCCCAACTAAGTTGTAAGATCTAAGTTTTAAGGTGTCATTATGCAAGAATGATATAATTACAAATGTATTTCCAATCCAACCAATTAGCTCTAGCGTACTCATTTAAAATCTTAATCAAAAATAGCGTAAATCATGTAAAACTATGCTATTTTTGGGTCAAAAAATATGTTTCGCTAGTGCGAAATAAAAATGAAAAAATTTCTATATATATTATTTATATCATCAATAAATTTTATTTATTGTCAAGAAATAATCTCTGGTAAAGTATTGTTTGAGGATGAGGGTGTTGACTTTCCGATTTCTGGTGCTAATGTTTTTTGGCAAGGAACAAGTAAAGGAGTTATAACAAAATCTAATGGAGAATTTAAAATTTATAAAGAGGATAGTATAAATAAACTAATTATCAGTTACATTGGTTTTAATACTGATACTTTACAAGTTAATGATAATAAATACATAACACATTACCTCAAATTTTCTGATCAAAATGAATTAAGTGAAGTTACAGTTTCAAAAAGGAGAAGCTCAGCTCAAAGAACCTATTTAATGCCTCAAAATATTGTTATGATAAGCCAAGAGGAACTATTAAAAGCAGCTTGTTGTAATTTATCAGAAAGCTTTGAAACAAATCCAGCTGTTGATGTCAACCATAATGATGCAATCACGGGCACCAAGCAAATTGAAATGTTAGGATTAAAAAGTCCTTACATTCTCATAACGGAAGAAAATATTCCGATGGTAAGAGGAGCCTCACAGACTTTTGGTTTAGGTTTTACCCCTGGAACTTGGATTGAAAGCATTCAGGTTACTAAAGGGATGGGTAGTGTAACAAATGGGTATGAAAGTATTGCAGGACAAATAAACAGTGAGATTAAAAAACCGTACAGTGATATGCCTTTCTTTTTTAATTTGTTTAATAGTATAGATGGTAGGATCGAGGCAAATGCACACGTAAGATCTAAATGGAGTGAAAAAATACAAAACACATTATTTATTCATTACAATGATAGAAAAAGAGCGAATGATAGAAATGGCGATTTGTTTTTGGACAAACCAGTTCAAGATCAAATCAACCTGTTGAGTAAATGGCAATTTACTGATGCATCTAATGGATTTGTAAGTTTTTTAAATATCAGATACTTAGATGATAATAAGAAAATTGGTAGTGTTGACTTTAATGAAAAATCGGATTTATCTAGATTTTGGGGAGGCGAAATTTTTACAAATAGATTCGATTCGTCTTTTAAACTTGGTTATGTAAATCCTAATATTCCATATCAAAGTTTAGGGTTTCAATTTGCATATAATTTTCATGATCAAGAATCATATTATGGTCTAAATGATTATGATATTTCTCAAAAGAGCTTCTTTGCTAATTTGATTTATAATTCAATTATTTCAAATACAAAAAACAAAATAAAAGCAGGATTAAATTTTTCAAGTGATGACTACCAAGAGGACGTATATAAGTCTGACCTAAACAGAATTGACTCATCATTTGGTGGTTTTTTTGAATACAGCTTCGACAACATTAACAATTTTAATTTGATTTTTGGACTGAGATATGATATTCATAACAATTTGGGATCATTTTTTACTCCAAGGTTACATTTTAGATATTCATTAAATGATAATTTTTCAATAAAGGGATCATTAGGAACAGGAAGAAAAATAGCAAATGTATTTGCTGAAAATCAAGTTTTATTTTTATCAAATAGAAAAAATATTAACAAGACTTTTACAGAAAAATTATTTGGAGTTGACCCAGAAAAGGCTACTAATTTTGGCCTTAGTTTAGATCACAAAGTTTTTCTTTTTGGGGGACAAGGAAACTTAATTTTCGATTTTTACAAAACAATTTTTGATAATAAAGTAATCTTAGATTACGAGACTTTTGGTGAATTTAGTTTTTATAATTCAACATTTGGAAAGTCTAAATCAGACAACTATCAACTCGAATTTCTTTTTTCTAAAAACAATTGGAATTTAACAGCTGCCTATAAAAAGTATGATGTTAAATCATATTATAAATCTGGGTTGAAAGAAAAACCTCTGCAACCTAGAAATATTATCTTTTTCAATTATGGGATTGAGTCAAATAAAGTAAATGATAAAAATTGGAAATTCGATATAACATATAATAGATTAGGAAAACAAAGATTAATGCTCAACCCAAGAGACAGTTCTGAATTTGTTAATCCTCATTATTCTATTAATTCACAAATTACTAGAGTTTTTGGTAATAAATTTGAAGTATATCTTGGAGGTGAAAATATCAATAACTTTAAACAAGATAATCCGATAATTATGTCAAATAATCCTTTTGATCCAAGTTTTGATGCTTCAATTGTTCATGGCCCAATTTTTGGTTCCGTATATTATTTAGGATTGCGATATAAAATATTAAATTAGTACCATGAAAAAAGTTGCATTTCTTTTATTACTATTTATTCCGTTACTTTCTTTATCACAGACTAAAGAAAAAAATGCAAGAGATACTTTTGAAGTTAGCGGTAATTGTGAAATGTGTAAGAAAAGAATTGAGTCTGCGACCTTATCCTTGAAAGGCGTAAAGTATGTAAGTTGGAGTCCTCAATCTAAAAACTTTTCAATCATTTATAATAGTACAAAGGTCTCAATTGATGATGTTAAAAAAAGAATTGCTGATGTTGGTCATGATAATTCTTTATATAAAGCTACTAATGAAGTTTATGAAAATCTTCATGGTTGTTGTAAATACCGTGACCCAGAGTAAATGATAATTTATTTTGATTTCTGCTAAAACATCACTTAAGTTTAGAAAAGTTCACCGATATCTTGGTTTATTTTTAGGAATCCAATTTCTATTTTGGACAATAAGTGGCCTTTATTTTTCGTGGACTAATTTAGATGAAATTCATGGAGATCAATTTAAAAAAAATAAGGTCCTGAAGGAATACAATAATTTAATTAGCCTCTCGGACTTAGATTATAAATAGGGTATCAAAACAATATCTATAAGAGATTTTAATAATGTACCATATTATTGGATAAATAGTGAGCTTTTGGTTAATGCCCATAATGGGTTTATAAAAGATTCTATAACAAAAGAAGAAGCTATCTCAATCTCTAATGAAAATATTTTAGACGAGTATAAAATTAGCCTTGTTGAGAAAATATATGAGGTTGGAAATCATCACGAGTACAGAGGACGTCCTCTTCCTGCTTTTGTAATTTCTTATGAGGGAACCGAGAAATTGAAATCCTATGTTTCTGCATTAGACGGGCAGTTCCAAACAGTAAGACATAGAGATTGGAGATGGTTTGACTTTTTATGGATGACACATGCAATGGACTATGAAACAAGAGATGATTTTAATAACAAGTTAATAAGAATTTTTTCTTTAATGGGTCTATTTACAGTAATGAGTGGTTTTATTTTGTGGGGAATAACTTCAAAAACTTTAAAAAAAATATTCAAATAAATTAATTAATCTCAAACTCTTTTGGAGGTTCTATGCCTTTTAAATTTTTAACGAAATAATCCCACTTTCTTCTTGTAAAATAGTCATTCATATCTCCATAGCCATGCCTTTTATTTGGAAAAATAATTAGATCAAAATCTTTATTTTCCTTTATTAAAGCATCTACAACCAAAAGTGTAGAATATGGCGGAACATTATCATCTAAATTACCATGAGCTAATAATAATTTGCCTTTTAAATTTTTTGCTAAAAGCTGATTAGCTTGATTATCATAATTAGTCTTTTTTAGATCATAATTATATTCCCCATCGCTTGCATCATTATCAATATATTTTAAAAGTCCCTGCCACTTTTCTCCCCAGTCTGCTTCATAATTTCTGTTGTCATGATTACCAGAACTTGAAACTGCAACATCATAGAATTCAGGATACTCAAAAATTGCTCTGGTTGATGCAAAGCCTCCCCCTGAGTGACCCCAAATACCAACTCGATCAGTATCCATACCTTTATAAATTTTTGAAAGATCTTTTATAGCTTTTATATTATCTGGTAATCCATTATCACCCATATTTCCGTAATACGCATCATGAAATGATTTAGATCTACCTGGTGTTCCCATTGCATCAACTCCCATAACTATAAAACCCAACTCAGCCAATGCTTGAAAATCTCTTTTAGCAACGGAGAATGAATAATTACCTATACTACCAGATTGGGGACCTGGGTATATATAATTAAGTATAGGGTAATTGTGATTTTCATTATAAAAACTAGGAAAGTAAAGAAGTCCATAGATATCTGTTATATCATCTCTACCCTTAACTGAAAATTCAACTGGCTCTTGCCAATTATTTTTCAATAGTTCCGAAATATCAACTTTATTGACTTCTTTAAGTGTTTCTCCATCTCTATTTTTTAAAAGTGTAATAGGTGGATTTTTTGAGGTTGAATAAGTAGTAGTAAAGTATTCCCAGTCATTCGAAGCATTTATACTATGAGTGCCTTTTTCAGGAGTTAAACAAGTTAAACCAGAACCATCAAAGTTTACTTTATATAGATAGACATGATATGGGTTACCTTCCTCTTTTCCACCGCCAGTGAAAAATATTTCTCTTGTTAACTCATCAACATGTAACACATCTCTTACCAACCATTCACCGCTTGTAATTTGATTTTTTAATTTTCCTGTTGTTAAATCATGTAAATAAAGATGACCCCAATCATCTTTTTCAGAATACCATAAAAATTCATTTGATTTGAAAAAGACTCTCCAATTTTCACCATTAACGCCTGATTCATAATAAGTCTTAGTCACCTCTTTGTAAATAGATTTAACGTTTCCAGTTTTAATATCTGCTATTTTTAAATGAGCTTCTTTATGGTCTCTTGAGGAAGAAATAAATGCTAATTTTTTTCCATCACTACTGAAATTTGCATCAAGTAATACTCCACCTCTGCCAGCAATATGATCTGTAGTAGTTGACCTTTGATAATCTCTATTCATCTTGAAAGGGGTAACTTTTCCTGTCTCAACATTAATAAAAAGCCTTTCAATTTCAAAGATATTTTCATCACCAGGTAGTGTATATTTCCATTTTTGTAGGTTAGGGTGTCCTACATTGGTTGTAGTTAAATACATTTCCCCAACCTTTCTTGCATCTTGTCTGAAAGTAGTGATAATTTTCGAGTCATCTGACCACTTTAAAACTGGCCTATCATTTTTAATCCATCCAGCATTATTTGTGCCATAACCGTAATCTTGATAACCATTAAACGTTAATTGTTTTGATTTGTTGGTTTTTAAATTTTTAACCCATAGATTATAATTTTTTATGTAAACACTCTTTTCTTTGTCAGGTGAAACAAACTCAAGATAGCGAACTCTTCTTGTATTTTCAAAAGGATATTCTTCCTCACTAAGTTCGAGGTTTGTTAGATTAATTTTATATGATTTAAATATTGTATCGCTTTTTAATCTAAAGTGTAAATTATCGTTTTCCCATTTTTGAGAAATAAGACTATTCTTAACATACTTATTCATGTGCTGAGACAAGTATTTGACGGCATTTTCATATACATCAGCATCATATTTTTGAATATCATCGCTGCATGAAACTAGAACGCTTAATAATACACTGATAAAAAATAATATTCTCCTCATAGTCTTTAAAATTAAAACTTTTCTATAACCTAGTGTTGATTATGCTGTTATAAATTGATCCAAATGTATAGCTAAGACCTAAAGAAAAACCTGTCCTATAGTCAGTTGCAATTTGCCTTTGCTGTAGTAGTAAATCTTCAATCGATGTATTTCCAGCCGCAAGGCTATATTGTTCTCTGATTAAATTAATATTTCCTGAAAGTCTAACTGCTAAACCTTCAAAGATTCTTATGTCTAAATCACTTCTGAGCGAAAATCTTTTTTTTGATCCATCATTTAAAAATTGAGTTGCATTTAGATATGAACTTATGTTTCCCCATTTTTGTCTAAATCTAATATTTAAGCTTAATGTTTGTGATGAAAGCTTTTGTTTTTCATATCCATAAATAGTTTTTTCAATATAATTTCTTTTGCCCGTACCAATTTTGTAAGCTAGTGTAATTTCCTTACTTAAAACATCTTTGTAAGGATAGAAGCTGTATTCAACAGCAGGCTGGATATATCTATTTAAATCAATATTTTCATAAGTATTTTGAAATGCACCAAAAAATATACCTGCTGAAAAGTGATCAGATATACTTCTGACGACTCTTCCGTTAAAGCTTGTAGTTTTTCTATTACTCTTATATACGTTGTCTTCTGAATAGAACTTTCTATTAGTTTCATTTCTTCTTAATTCAGCACCTATTCTCCAATCTTCAGTTAGTTTGTCAATTTCAAATTCAATCTCATATCTATTTGTCTTTCTGCTTTCTTCTTGATCACCATTATAAGATCCTGACAATTCAAAAACCCAGTTTTTCCACTTATCGTCATTTGGTGGAATATCTGTATAATTTGAATCAATATCAAGTTTCAAATTATAGTCACCTTTATCTAAAAATGGAACGAGTACCACTTTTAATTTATTGACTAATTTATCTCTCAAACTACTGGATGTATCATTTGCATATCCTACAACTATACCTGTTGAGCTTATTCCTTCATAATTGTTATTACCATCGATTTTTATTTCAAATGATCTTGACCCTGTAGGATTTCTTTCATCTCTTATGAAAATCTCAACATCAGCAAGATCTTGATCTCTCACATATTCCAAGAATGAAGTTTCTTGTTTGATGTAATTTTCATCGCATCTGCAATCGATGTAAGCCTTAATCTTAGTTTCTTGACAGAATGATAAAATAGAAAAAAGAATGAACAAATACGTTAAAAAGATTTTCATGTTAATTTTCTATTTTTAATATCAAAAGTTAGACCCAAATTATGATAAACGCTTTTGAAATTAAAAAATATCTTGTATCATTTATAATTATCACAATATTAATTTTAATTTCATGTTCAAATCCTAATCAAAGTAAAGTGTTAATAGGTAAAATGAATAATGGAGAAGAGGTTTATAAATTTCTTCTTAAAAATAAAGATTGTGAAGTAGAAATTATATCACTAGGAGCTATAATCACCAGCATAAAAGTGCCAGATAAAAATGGCAAATTATTAGATGTTACGCTTGGTTTTGATTCTTTGGAGCCCTATTTAAATGAACACCCATATTTTGGCGCAATCGTTGGGAGGTATGCAAATAGAATTGATAATGGAAAATTCACGATAGATGATGTTGAATATAATTTAGCTTTAAATAATAATGGCACCTCACTACATGGAGGCATTAATGGATTTGATAAAGTAAATTGGAAGGTGGTTAGTTATGATGATAAAAATTACAGCTCTTTAAAACTTAACTATTTGTCAAAAGACATGGAAGAAGGGTATCCCGGAAATTTAAATGTATATGTCACCTACTTATTAACTAACGAAAATGAAATTGCTATTGAATACTATGCTGAAACTGATAAAACAACTATTTTAAACCTAACTCAGCATTCTTATTTTAATCTTTCAGGAGAAAGCAGCGGTGATGTATTAGATCATAATTTAGAAATTTATGCAGATTCATATTTACCAGTCAATGAAAAAATCATACCAACTGGTGATATTGAGAAAGTTCAAGGAACACCATTTGATTTTATGAATTCAAAAAAAATTGGAAGAGATATAGATCTTGAAAATAATCAATTAATCTTAGGGAATGGTTATGATCATTGTTGGGTTTTAAATGATTTTGATGGCGTTGTAAGAAAGATAGCAAGTGCATATAGTGACCAAAGCGGTATACAAATGGATGTTTATACTGATCAACCAGGTGTTCAATTATATACTGGAAATTTTTTAAATGGATCTATTAGCTCTAAGCAAGGTCTCAAATATAAAAAAAGATATGGTTTTTGTTTGGAAACACAACATTTTCCAGATTCTCCTAATAAAGAATCATTCCCAAATGTTTATTTGAAGCCTGGTGAAGTGTATAAATCAAAAACAGTTTTTAAGTTTATTTTCTAATTGCGACTGCATCATCCATTAGGTATACTCCGCTACTAACATCTTCTCTTTTAAGTCTTAATATTCCAACCACTTCTACTAGCTCATCCATATAAAAATCATCGTATCCAGGCTTAAGAGTTAGTTCAATAGCAGATTCAGGACCTCCATATCCACAAAAGAAACAATCAGCATAGGGGTTTTGAGATAAAACAAATACTCCGGCATCAGGTGCAAGAGTTAGCATGTATCCTGTTATTTTAACATATTCATTATCCAAACTTTCAACTCCTTCACCAAAATATGGTGTTTGAAAATATCCGCCAATCTCTTCCTTGTATTCGGATTTATAATATACATCTCTGAGTTTAAACCAATCAATCTCAATTTGAGATAGTGCGTCATTTGTAATAAAAAAAGCTAAAAAGAAAATTATTTTATTCATCACCTAATACTTCAGAAATATTTAAATTATAGACTTGTAAAGCAGGAATTATAGATGAAATTAATCCTATAAAAATTGAAAGTATTAATAACCATAATTCTTCATTTAAAATACCAAAGGAATTTAAATTGTAATTTAAGCTTTCCTCCATCAGCGAAGATACAAACATAACACCTAATCTACTAACCAGCAATCCTAGAAGAAATCCAACTGTAGTTAAAATTAAACTTTCAAAAAT
Source organism: uncultured Bacteroidota bacterium (assembly GCA_902610105.1). Next base: position 13,862 of record CACLUN010000005.1, on the reverse strand, counting down.
AATCATAAATGAAAGTTGTCTTCTAGATGAACCAAGTGTTCTAATTAAGGCCATTTCATATTTTCTATCTCGCATTGAGTTAAAAAGATTAATGAATAAACTAAAAGCTGAAACAATTATAATTAAATATGCCAAGTAGGTTAGCGTTTCAATTCCAAATCCAAATAGTTTAAATAGTCTTGATATTTCATATGATGGTACAGCTGCTTGAAGATTTGTCTCTTCATTAATTTGTCGAGGGAACTGAATGATATTCATTGGGTTTTGAAACTTAATTAACATCGCTGTAATTTCTTCATCATCATGTTCATGGTCGTGTTCATCATCATGTTCGTGATCGTGTTCATCATCATGTTCGTGATCGTGTTCATCATCATGTTCGTGATTGTGTTCATCATCATGTTCGTGGTCGTGTTCATCATCATGTTCGTGATCGTGTTCATCATCATGTTCTTCTCCAGTGTGATCATGTTCAGCATGTAAATCCCATATACTTTCAGGAGATGTCACTATTAATTGATCAATTACTGAATTTGATGGTTCAAGTAATCCTACAATTTTAAACAATTGATCCCCATGGGCTTCTCCAGTCTCTCTCAATCCGTGAGAACTCATTAATTCATCATCCAGTTTTAAACCAAATTTTGAATGTATTTTTGATCCAACTACAACTTCAAATGGATTCTCCCATTTACGACCATCTTTAATTTTTGCATCATAAAGGTCAAGGAACTCATCATCAGTACCTACAATTCTATAACCTTTATAATTATCACCATAAAGAAGATCAATACTAGAGCCGACCATTCTATTATTTTTAATTTTTTTAGCATCTTCAACAGATATATTTCCTGTTGGTGAATCAATGTGGTAAACTGCAGATAGTATTAGTTGAAGTGGACTTCCCTTAGCACCAACAACCATATCAATTCCCTTAAGATTATTATCCATTTGAGTTTTAATCAAGCTATTTAGTTGTAGTAAAAGAGAAATTATTCCTATACCAAAAACTAATAAAGCTAAACTCAAAAGTGAGCTTAGAGGTTTACTTATAATATTCTTTATGCTTAATTTAAAAATATTCAAAGCTTTATGGATTTTTTAAAATGTTTCTTTAATCTATTATCATGAGTTATAACAATAAGTTGAGCATTAAAATCTGAAGCTTGTTTTTTTAGTAGTTTAATCACTCTTTCACAATTCTCATCATCTAAACTAGAGGTAGGTTCATCAGCTAATATCAATTTGGGTGAATTTACAATAGCCATAGCTATTGATGCTCTTTGTTTTTCACCTTGACTCAATTTTTTAGGATTTTTATTTTCTTTGTCTAAAATGTCTAAACTTGACAAAATATCTACAATCCTAGAATCATCTTTTTTGTTCCCTAAATATTGAGCTAGTTGTAGATTTTCCTTAACAGTTAAAGAATTGACAAAATGAGGTTTTTGAAAAACAATACCAATATTTTGCCCTCTAAATTTATCAATTTGATGTTGAGTTAATTTACTAATATCTTGACCATATAGGTTTATTGAGCCAGAATTAGATTGAAGCAAGCCTGCAAGAAGGTGTAAAAGAGTTGTCTTTCCTATACCTGAACTGCCAATAATTAATAAGTTTTCATCTTTATTTAATAATATATCAGGAAAATTAAATGAAACTTGATTATTATAGTTGAATTTAAGGTCCTCAGTTTTAATCATTAATTAAATATATCAATTTTTAAAAATAATTTTCAAAACTAGTAATAAATCGTAAACATTTTATAATTTAGAATGATTCAAAATTATAAAATATGAATAAAAGCTCATTTTTATCTTTTTTGTGCATTATGCTGTACATTACTACTTATTCTCAAAATAAGAAGTCTAAGGATAAACAATCTATTAAATCTATGTGTGGATGCTTTGAAATTGAATTTAATTTTGCTGAGACTTTTGTTTTTTCCGAGAATGAAGATTATCAAAAATCAAAAATATATAAAACAAAAGCATTAGAGTGGGGACAACTGATTCTTGATGAAAAAAATAAAATTTCAATCCAACATTTATTAATAGTTGGTAGTAAGCAATTTCCCTCTATTGTTAAACATTGGAGACAAGATTGGATCTTTCAGAATACTGATCTTTATCTTTACGATAAAAATGATAAATGGTCTTATATTAACTTAGACAAAAAAGATGTTAAAGGTCAATGGACTCAAAAAGTTTATCAAGTAGATGATAGTCCAAGATATGAGGGATCTGCATCTTGGATTCACCAAGATGGAAAAAGCTACTGGGAAAATACAACTCCAGCACCCCTGCCAAGAAGAGAGTTTTCTAAAAGATCTGATTATAATGTCACAATGAGAGGAAACAGACATGAAATCACTAGAACTGGATGGATACATGATCAAGACAACAAGAAAATTCAAAAGCAAGATGATTCGCAGTTTGTTTTGGCTCATGAAAAAGGTTATAGTACCTACACTAGAGTGCCTGACTCCGAATGTAAAGCTGCCGTTGAATGGTGGGACAAAAATGGAAGTAAATGGAAAATGGTCAGAGATAAGTGGGATATAATTTATAGTTCAAACAAAGATTTAAGTTTAAAGCCTGCTGTAGATGACAAAAAGTTATACAGTTATTTATTTTCACCAAGTATTGATGAAAAAAATGAAATTGATTCTACAATAGATATGTTCTTGATGGATTAAATTGATTTCAAAAGTCCTCCGTCAATTGGAATATTTGCTCCATTAATATAGCTAGCATATTCAGATGCTAAAAATGTTATAAGATATCCAAATTCCTCAGGTTTACCGATTCTTCCTAATGGAACTTGATTTCTCATTGTATCATATAACTCACCAACATCTACGTTAAACTTTTTTGCTTTATCTGAATTCAACTCTTTTAATCTTTCAGTATCAAAATAACCTGTCAAAATATTATTTACAGTAACATTATTATGCCCTATATCATTTGAAAGAGTTTTTGCCCAAGATATAACGGATGATCTTATAGAATTGGATAATGCTAAATAACTGAGTGGTTCTTTAACACTAACCGATGTCAAATTTATAATTCTTCCCCAGCTATTTTTTTTCATTTTTTCAATCGCAAGCATTGTTGTATACACAGTATTTTTAAATAATAAATCAAAAGCTTTTTGATAGTCTTTAATTGATAAGCTATTTACATCACCTGACTTAGGACCTTGCGTATTATTAATTAATATGTCGATTCGATTATTAGATAAGTATTGACTAATTATTTTAGAGTATTTTTCATGATCATTATAATCACATATTATGTAGTCATGTTTACAGTCAGTGAGTTTATTTAGTTCATTGATAGTATTGACTAATAAATCTTCAGATCTTGCAACTAAAGTAACTTTAGCTCCAGATAAAGCAAGTTGTCTTGCTACTGCATTCCCAAGACCTTTGCTGCTCCCACCTACTAGAGCATTTTTAGATTTAAGTGAAATATTCATTTGTATTCTTCTCTAACAGGTGAAAAAACATCCATCAAAATACATTTAGTTAGAGCTCTACCAGAGTGAGGAATATTTGAAGGTATTACAACTACATCTCCATTTTTACAAACCATTTTTTCTCCATTTAATATAAACTCAAACTCACCTTCAACAACATGCATAATTTGTTCATGATGATGGAAATGTTCTGGAACTTCAGCATCTTTTTCAACATCCCAAAACGCCCACGTTATTTTGTCGCCATGTATCAATTTCCCTCTTAAGCCTGGGAAAAATTCTTTTTGCTTTACACTATCTAAATTCATTTTACTTACTACAAATTTTATTATTAACATATACTGAAAAGGAGATATCAGCTGTAGCCTCTAGAGTTTTTGAAACAGAGCAATATTTTGTAAATGAAAGTTCACTTGCTTTATACGCTTTTTTGGAATCTACTTCACCCTCTATAAATACGTCAGCATGAATCTGAGTAAAAAGGGATGGTAATTCTCCATCCTCTCTTTTCCCTTCAACTTCAATATATAAGTTTTTAAATTCTTGTTTTTGTTTTTTTAATATAGAAATTATATCAATGCTACTGCATCCAGCAACTCCCATTAATAGAAGCTCCATTGGACTTACTCCTTTGGGATTTATATCAGATTTATTATCAATATCTATATAATTTCCATTTTGATTTTCAATTTTTGAATGGTAACCAGTTTTGTTGATTAGTTTTACTTTCATTTTAATGCTGGAATCAATACTGCATTTAAATCTGGATCTTCCATATCTTTATCTAAAGGAAACATTGGTCTTTTTATTTTCTTATATCCAAGTCTATATAAATCCTGATCAACTCCACCTGGCGTCAAAGCCATGACCCAATCACCTCTAATTTCATACAACTCTGGAACTAAATAACCAATTTTAACCATTAGAATATCTGTATTTTTTGGATCTAGATTAAGATTTGTAAAATCTGAAATATAATGATATGGTTTTCTTTTATTAGTTACAATCACCTTAATACTTCCAACTTGAACAACAACTTCTGCTTCAGCATTTTTATCTCCTAAATGGACTGCTTTTAAAATTCCATTTAATAGAACAGGTGGTGAAAATCGATCATCAACTTTAGCTCCAACATAACCACTAACTTTATCTCCAATTTTAGTATTTAAAGCATTTAAAATCAAATCAGGTCCAGGTATTGAAGCATAAATTAATTCTGGACCATTTTCAGATTTAAATTCTTTAATATTTAATAATTTATCTAATGTCCATGTTACATCTCCAGCACCCCCAGCAGTAGGATTATCACCCATATCACTTATGATAAATGGCTTATTATCAATTTTATTTTTTTGATAAATAAAAGCTTGATTTAATGCGCTATCCAATGTTGTCGTTGGAGCTACAAAATCAAATTCATATCTAGCATCCCAAAAACTTTGAGCTAACTCTTCTGCTCCATTTACTACCGCTTTTTTATTATCACCAACAGTCATTACAACAGCGTGATTTCTAGGTGCGTCTCCCCAAGCATATCCTACCCAAACAGCAGCATCAACAACACCTTTACTATCAGCAATGGGTTTGACCTTTTCATAGAGTGATTTACCAGGTTCAACTCTTGTACTAGTTTGCTCTCCAGGTAATAGTATAGGGACTGGGATCCAAGCTTTATATTTTGGCTTTCCTTTTCCTGATTTCAATCTATCAACTAAATTATCAAGAGCTCTTTGTTTTGATTCAAGAGCATCAGTATGTGGAGCCTTTCTGTAACATGTAATAATATCTGAATACTTTGCTAATTTTTCTGAAACATTTCCGTGAGAATCCATAGAAGTTGAAATCATTGTTTTATTTCCAATCACAGCCCTAATTCTTTCAATAAAATCACCTTCAGGATCATCCATACCAATTACATTCATTGCTCCATGAATATCAAGAAATAAACCATCTAACGGTAGAGTCTGTTTGGTAAGTTCAATGATTTGTAAAACCATAGATTCGTAAGCCTCTTTCGAAACCACACCACCTGGAAGGGCTCGAGCAGTCATGGTTGGAAACCAATCTGCGTTATCAACATAGCTCTGATCAAAAAAAGGATACCTTCCAAAAATTTCACTACTATATTTAATATCAAATTCTTTTTCTGTGGTTATTGCAGGTGAAAATGTACTAGATTCTATTGCTATTCCTGTAATCCCAATTCTTGGTTTGTCAATTCCTGTTTTGCAAGAAAACAATATTGTAATAGCAACTATTGATAAAAGTTTAAAATATTTCATAACTATTCATGAATTTATAAAAAATTTAGATTTAGTTTTTTAATAGTAAAGTTTATTTTTTTTTTTGATCAAAATTTTGTAAAATATCTGGAAATGGAACCAAATTTATTGATGTCCAGAACATTCTTAATTCTGGGTGGCATGCTGGTAGTCACTACTTTATCAGCGAGATTTAATAAAGCCTATGAAACAACACTTGAGGCAGTATTTACAATAGGAGGAACATTTTTATTTCTTTTTATGGTTATGATTTATGCTGATTCATATCCTATAAACCTAGTTATGGTTGCTATTTTTTCAGGCTTTATTGGCTGGTCATTAGGACCAACTATCGCTTACATTGGAGAAAGATTTAAATTTAGAAAATATTTAAAGTCTAAAGCTGTTTTATCAAAAACAGTTAAAAAAAATCCAAATGCAACTTTTGTGGATAAAATGTTTGGGGCTGATGATGAAAAGAAATACATCTATTACTATGCATCAGAACCTGACAAATCTTTTGATAAAATGTCTGATGAATTTAAAAAATTAAAAGATGATTTTAATAAAAATGTATTATCTCACGATAAATACAATCAAGAGTGGCAAAATGTAGTTTTTCAAGCTATGACTGGAACAACATTAGCTGTAATTATAGCTGGCGCAATCGTAGCATATTTTCCAACAGATTTTAGTTTTCTTGGTATTTTCCTTTGGATTTCATTATTAGCATTGATAGTTGTGGAAGTTTTGAATGCTTTTGTATTTAAATCGGAAAGGAGAAGGATAATATATTCCTATTGTGGTGTTGTTATATTTTCATTGTATTTAATTTATGATTTTAATTATTTAGAAAAAGCAATTGCTTCTGGTGATAATTCGTGGGGAACTGCGGTTAGGGTTGCAGTTAATTTGTACTTAGATATAATAAATTTATTTTTGGATCTACTTGAAATACTAGCATCTTCCGACTAAAATAAATCTTTTTCTAGTCCAATTAAAAAAGCATACTCCATAGCTATCTCCTTTAAAGCTTCGAATCTGCCTGATGCTCCGCTGTGTCCAGTTTCCATGTTTGTGTTTAATATAATTGTGCTATTAGATTCATTATAATCTCTCAATTTAGCAACCCACTTCGCAGGCTCCCAATATTGAACTTGTGAATCATGCAGGCCGGTTGTAACTAAAATATTAGTGTAGGCAGTCTTCTTTACATTGTCATAAGGAGAGTATGAAAGCATGTAATCATAATATTCCTTTTCATTTGGATTACCCCACTCATCGTACTCAAGTGTTGTCAAAGGGATAGAGTCATCAAGCATGGTTGTCATTACATCAACAAATGGGACGGCTGCAATTATTCCATTAAATAACAACGGCTCAAAATTTAAAACTGCACCCATCAGGAGCCCACCTGCGGAACCACCCATGGCATAAATATGATCTTTGGATGTATATTTCTTATCTATCAGGTAATTTGCGCAATAAATAAAATCTAAAAATGTATTTTTTTTATTCAAAAGTTTACCGTCTTCATACCAATCACGTCCCAAATATTCACTTCCTCTAATATGTGCAATGGCATAGACAAAGCCTCTATCAAGTAAACTAAGTCTAACAGTCGAAAAATAAGGATCTAAAGTGATTCCATATGATCCATATCCGTATAATAATAATGGTGTTTGGTCATTTAAGTTTGTTTCATTGTGTCTGATTAATGAAATGGCAACCTTTGTCCCATCGTGGGATTTTGCCCATAATCTTTCAGTGATATAGTTTGCCTCATTAAAATTATCATCTACAACCTCTTGCTTCTTTTTCACATCGAACGATTTTGTTTCCATATCAAAATCAATAACTGATGATGGTGTACTGAGAGATGAAAAGTTATATCTCAATTTCTTGGATTTAAAGTCAATATTTGTTCCTATTGATAAACTGTAAGTCTCACCTTCAATTGGTATATAATAATTCTGACTATTATCCCAATTTCTTACATTCATTTTAACAAGTCCTGAATCTCTTTCTATAATTACCAAATAATCATTAAATATTTCAATACCCTCAAGAAGAATTTTTTTTCTATGTTCAATTACATCTTTCCAATTTTTTTGGTTTGTATTTTTTAATGAGGTTCTCATTAATTTAAAATTTTTGGAGTTATCCTTATTAGTTATTATATAAAAATTGTCTTTGAAATGACTAATGGAATATTCGTGGCCCTCGAATCTTTTATTAAAAATTTTAAATTGATCATCAGGCTTATTTGCATCTAAAAATCTCACTTCACTTGTTAAAGTACTTCTTGAGCTTATAAATAAAAATTTTTCAGATTTTGATTTTGATACACCAATACTAAATGATTCATCCTTTTCCTCAAAAATAAGTTCATCATTATTTGAATCTGTATTTAACTTATGCTTAAAAACTTTATTGACTCTAAGAGTTACATCTTCCTTTTTTGAATAAAAAACTGTTTGACTGTCATTGGCCCATATTAAACTTCCAGTGGTGTTTTCAATTTTTTCATTGTATAATTTTTGGGAGTCTAAATCCAAAAAATAAATAGTGTACAATCTTCTTGATAAAGTATCAGCAGAATAAGCTAGCTTTTTATTATCAGGACTAATACTTATTCCTCCAAGATTATAGAATGTATGATTTTTGGCTAACTTATTTACATCAAGCAGAATTTCCTTCTCATTTTCTAAGCTTTTATATTTTCTTGTATATATTGGATAATCTTTTCCTTTTTGAAACTTTTTTATGTACCAATAATCATTGTAAAAATAGGGAACAGAGCTATCATCTTCTTTGATTCTGGATTTCATTTCATCAAAAAGTTCTTTTTGGAGTTTATCGGTTGGTTTTAACTTGGTTTTAGTGTAGCTATTTTCTTTATTTAAATATTCAATTACCTTTTTATCCTCTCTTTGATTGAGCCAATAGTAATTATCTATCCTTGTGTCAGAATGTTTTACTAGTTCTTTAGCTACTTTCTTAGCTGTTGGAGGATTGATTTTCATATTACATGAAAGATTTAAAGTTAAGAGAAAGCAAATAAACAATAAACTTTCAAAAATATATTTAATCATTTATTTTTTTTCTTGATAATATTTTTGTAAACCAAATTGTTTTAATGATTTTAAAAAAAAGTCCTTTTCCAAAAACTTTAATGAAAAAGTTGATAATTTTTGTATCTCTACCAACAAAGTTTGTAACCTTTTTCTTCTTTATTGTACACTGATACACAAATTCTGATACATCATTATTGTTTCCGTAATTAAATGGAAAAGGAGGACCTTCTTTAATGCCTGCTTTGATGCCTATTTTTAGTTTAGTTCTGATTTCATTTAAATCATCTTTTTTTTCTTTTTCAGTATAAATTATTGAGTCATGAAATCCTGTTCGAAATGATCCTGGAGCAACCGTTTTGATATCAATTCCAAACAAACTAAGCTCATAATGTAAACACTCTGTTAAACCCTCTACAGCAAATTTTGAAGAGTTATAGAGTGAAGTGAAGGGTAAGCCAATACGTCCCGCAATGGATGAAATATTAATTATAACACCATCTTTTTGTTTTCTCATTTGAGGCAAAACACCTTTTATACAACCAATCAACCCAAAAAAGTTCACATCATATTGATATTTGATTTCTTCTTCAGATGCTTCTTCCAAAAATCCCATAGCTCCATAACCAGCATTATTAATTAGAACATCTATTCTATTATATTTTTTAATTGTAAAGTCAATCACATTTTTAATATCAGACTTTAACGTTACATCAAGTTTTTTAATATCAACATTATTAAGTTTTTTTAAACTTGGGCAACTATTTATGTTTCTCATTGTTGCAATGACTTGAAAATTTTCTTTTTGAAATTTCTTTGCAATTAACTCCCCAAACCCTCTTGATGCTCCAGTTATTATAACAACCTTTTTCATGTGGTATAAATGTATTATAAATAAACGTAACCTAAATAAATGATTTTATTGTTTGAGTAATAAAATTGTTTTTGTTCTTTTGCATTGATTTTGTTCAATGAAAATAATTGAAATAAAAAACTCTGATATTTTTGGTGCTACTTCGAGTTCGTTATGTTTGGCTCATTGTGTACTTACTCCATTTCTTTTTTTGTCACCAATTTGGTGGTGGTCCAGTTTAAATATCCTGTTTATTTCAGTTTCTTTTATTGCTGTTTACAATTCAGTAATGAGAACCTCCAGAAAAGTAATGAAGCCTTTACTTTGGATAGGTTTTTCTCTTCTTACACTCTCAATTATTAATGAAGAGTTTCATTTCATTCATGTTCCTGAGCTATTAAATTATTCAGCAGCTGCCTTTCTTGCAGGTCTTCACATTTACAATCTTAAATTTTGCCAATGTGATGATGAAGAATGTTGTGTCCCAAAAAGCTAATAATTAAAAAAATATTTCCTGTGCTAGCCTGTAGGTGTTCGAGTGAGCTTCCAAAATATCCTTAATATTAACTGAATAACCTCCCCCCATGCTGATTTGAATTGGTATTTTATTTTTTTTAGCGAGTTTTAAAACAAATTTATCTCTTTCTTTACAACCATTTATTGTCATAGATAGTCTTCCAAGTTTATCGTTATCCAATACATCAACTCCTGCCAAATAAAACATAAAATCTGGCATGAATTCATCAACTACTTTTGGAAGAATTTCATTTAGTTTACTTAAATATAATTTATCATCTGTTCTGTCAGGAAAATCAATATCCAAATCGCTGATTTCTTTTTTAAATGGATAATTTTTTTTTCCGTGGAATGAAAGTGTAAATACATTTTTATTCTTATTAAAAATTGAGGCTGTACCGTTACCTTGATGAACATCCAAATCAACAATTAATATTTTACTAACCATATTTTTCTCTAATAAATAATTTGCTGCAATTGCCTGATCATTTAACATACAAAAAGCCTCACCGCGATCTCTAAATGCATGGTGAGTGCCACCAGCAATATTCATTGAAATACCATTTTGTATTGAGAATTCAGCACAGTCTATTGTCCCTCTGGCTATCTTTTTCTCTCTTTCAACAAGCTCTCTGCTCATAGGAAATCCTATTGGCCTAATTTCTTTTTTTGTTAATGAAAGAGATGAAAATCTTTCATAATAATCTTTACTGTGTGTCAATAAGGCTAGATTTTTATCCAAGTTTAATGGTCTAAAAAAATTTTCATTAGTGCATGTATTTTCTCTTAACAGTTGTTCGGGCATAAGGTCATACTTAATCATTGGAAATCTATGATTTTCATCTAACGGATGTTTATATGATTTATCAAAAGCTATTTTCAGCATGATCCAAATATTGAGTAAAATTAAAAGAAAAAACTATTTTGAAAGGTAATCAGCTGCTGATGTTGCAATTTGTCTGTAAGGCTTAATGTTAACTTTAAAACCTAAGGAATTTGCCCATCCCTTGGCTACAGGGACCAGCTTGTTCGAATAAAATCTTTTATCCTCATTGTAATCCATATCAATTTCTAAATTTACTTTTGGGTGATCTTTAAGCTTCTGAGCTATCTCTAAGCTTAATTCAGTTTCTTTCCATAATCTAGTCCATATATCATTAATCTTTGGAATATTAAATTTTGAATATATGTAATGAACACCTGCCTCTTTGTATCTGTATGCAATAGCAGTTATATATCTTGTATTATCTGATTCTGAATATGAATCCGTTCCAATATGAATTTCTACATCAGGACATTTTTCAATAATACCTAGGGTATAATTTAGTGGATCTAAAACTTGACCTTTTGAATTTCTAAATACCATTTGTCTAAATACCTAAATTTTTAACTATTACAACGCATCTTTAATACATAATTTAGTAAAATTATCGACAAACACTGTTAATAACATTACTTAAACATTGGCAAAGTTTTTGAACTGTGAATTTTTGATTTTTAAATTTTGAAAAAAAGTAACTTACCCTCAAAAATTTGTCCTGTTTGTAAAAGATCTTTTAACTGGAGAAAAAAATGGGAAAAAAACTGGAAAAATGTCAAATATTGTAGTAAAAGATGTAGTGGAAACTAACTCATTAATTTGGTTTAGAAATGATTTAAGAATTAATGATCACGAAGGTATTAATTCAGCTTTATTAGGTTCAGGTAAAGTCGTTGGTTTTTATTGCTTCAATCCATCCAAGTTCGAAGTGACCAATCTTGGATTTCCTAAGATTGACAAGTTTAGAGCTAAATTTCTGTTAGAAACTATAAAAAATCTTAAAGAAGATTTAAAAAGAATTAATATCACATTAATTATTAAAATTGGAGACCCAGTTGAAGAATTGACCAAGATTATATTACAACAAAAAATTGAAAATGTTTTCTTCCAAAAAGAGTGGACACAGGAGGAGGTTGATGAAGAGGACAAATTAAAAAGTAATTGTAATAATTTAAATTTTAACACATTTTATAGTCAGTTTTTGTACGATCCGGATGATCTAGATATTAATAATATTTCAAATGTTTTTACAAATTTTAGAAAGCATTGTGAAAAAAAACTAAAAGTAAAAGACTTGGTAGAACCACCCAAAAAACTTTTAAAAGATAATTTATTAACTGATGATTATTTAGTACCCAGCTTATTAGATTTAGGTCTTGAAGATTTTGAAATAGATTCAAGGAGTGCATTTAAATTTAAAGGAGGACATGATGCAGCCAAACAAAGATTAGATTTTTATCTCTGGCAATCAAAAAAAATAAATTTTTATAAACAAACTAGAAATGGATTAATTGGACAAGACTACAGTTCAAAATTTTCATCATGGCTTTCAAATGGATCTATTTCTGCACGTGAAATATTCTGGGAAATAAAGGATTATGAAAAAAATATTAAAAAAAATCAGTCAACATATTGGTTAGTTTTTGAATTAATATGGAGAGATTTTTTTAAATATATATCAATAAAATATGGAAATATTTAAAATTGGAGGTATTTTAGAAAAAGATTATCAATGGAATACAGATATTAAAATATTTAATAAATGGATAAATGGATTAACAAATGAACCATTTGTAAATGCTAATATGTTAGAGCTTAAATATACTGGCTGGATGAGTAATAGAGGAAGACAAAACGTTGCCAGTTACTTAGCTAAGGAATTGAATCTTGATTGGAGATGGGGAGCAAGGTATTTTGAATCAAAATTAATTGATTATGATGTTCATAGTAATTATGGAAATTGGATGTATGTTTCAGGCGTTGGGAATGATCCTCGAGATAGAAAATTCAATATAAAATTTCAGGCAGAAAGATATGATCCAACAAATAAATACCAAAAGATATGGTTACAAACTAGAATTTTTTAAATAATTTTTAATTCCAGACACCTCTGTCAAGATTTTCATTTAGATTTTTATAATCAATCTTTGGGTATTTAATTTCTATCATCTTTTGAATTTCGGCATATTTAATCTTAAGTTTTTCTAGAAATTCAATCCCAAATTTCATGTATTGAGATTGCCATGATAGCATATTTTCAAACTCTCTGTTTCTTAAAATATCAACTTCATAAAAATTAAATTTTGTAAAACCTAAAGAATTATTTGAGTATTCAAAAGTTTTATCAAAGTTTGTCATATTCTTAAGTGAGGTTGATTTACTTAAAAAAGGTATAATGTAGGTGTTAATGTATAATCTATTTATTCTATCATTTTCAAGAATTTGTGAAAATGCTTTAGGCAATGATGCAATTTGGGATTTTATTTTTTCATCATTTATAATTGATAGTTTACCGTTGTTAATTATTTCATTTAATACTCCCTCCTGAGGAACGTGCCTCCATCCTGCTGTAGCTACATGATAAATTAAACTATCTAATTTAAATTCTGAATCCCATCTTCCGTTTGGCCCTGTATATTTTAAAATTTCTCGGTCAGAATTAACAATTCCTCTTTTTTTTTCTAAAACCAAATTTAGATTAAGTAGGCTAGATGATACCTCGTTGTGAAAAGCTAAAAGTGTTTTCTTTTCCTCTGATTTTAATTTTCTATTTTCATTAGCATTGTTGACTTCTAAAGCTATCAAAATTCCGATAATAATTAAAAAAATTTCAATAAAGGCATACTTATAATAAT
>CACLUN010000004.1 GCA_902610105.1 uncultured Bacteroidota bacterium | reverse complement strand
AAATAGTAGTGAAGCAGTAAGAGATATTAATGGAGCAAATAGAGGATCAAGTGTAACTGTTACAGTATTAAAGGCTGTTAAAATTGATGGTGATTTAAAATCACCAACTAATGTTGAACCATTTGTAGTAACAATTGAATAAAATGAAAAAAATATTTTTGTCCATACTGGTTATTATGCTTGCTGTTAATTATTCATTCACCCAGGCTAATTTACTCAATGCAAAAAAGCCTTCAGATATTGCCAGTGCAACAGTGAGTTCTGATAAAGAGTCAATCGATTATCCAGAACTAGAAGATAGTGATATCCTTTGGTCAAAGGTCGTTTACGAATTTATTGATCTCAATGAAAAACTTAACTTTCAATTATTATTTCCCGTGAATGATGATCAGTATACTTTAACAAGAAAATCTCTTTGGAAAATTATTAGAGAAAATGTAGAAAATGGCAATATAAATGAAGTATTTGACGTAAGAAATGATAATTTTCTTGAAGCTAACAAAATTACTGGAGTTGATAAAATCAAAGATTTTTACGGAAGTAAATTCACTCCTGGTGATTCTAGACCTCAGACATACGCAAGTTCCTCCGACATAAGCGGTTATAAAATTAAGGGTGTTTGGTTTTTTGATAAAAAACACTCAGAAATGAAATATAGACTTTTAGGTATTCAACCGTTTGGAAGAAATTTAAAAGAATCTGGTAAAGAGCAGGGCTATTTTTGGATATGGTATCCATCAATTAGAGATATTCTCAGCAACAACTCAGTTTTTAATGACAAAAACAATAATAATAGAATTTCTTTTGATGATCTTCTTGTTAACAGAAGATTCAGTTCTTATATATATAAATATGACAATGTTTATGGTGACAGGACTATTAGAGACTATATTATACAAAGAAGCGGTGAGTCTAATAGACAATACCAATTGAGATTAATCATGGAGTCTGAAAGAATAAAAAAAGAAATTTTAGACTTTGATGTTGATATGTGGGGATATTAAATCCAAATTTTCAAATTATATTTATTGTCAGCATTTTCATCAAGAATTTTTCTTAATTTAATTACTTAATAAAAATTAACTATGAAAAATGTATTTATTTTATTTGTTCTTACCCTAATTATTGCATGTCAAGCACCTGCGCCCGCCGTTTCTGATAGCGATGTTGCAAAGTTTGAACAACAAATTGAAGCTTTTGAGACTTTTACAAAAGGATTTTATAACGAAGATATAGATGAATTGATGAGTGTTGTTGCTGATTCTGTTCAATGGAGTCCACCTCAATACAATGGAGGTGAACTATTAGGCTACGAAGATTTTAAAGCTGCTGGACTATATTATTTTGATAATTTTGATGAGATCACTTTTAATCCTGGTGATGGTTTGATCGGTTCCGATTATGCATATTGGTCAGGATCATTATACTCTGAGGGTGAAACCAATACTGAACCTAATGTAATGAGGGCTTATGGAACCTGGAAGTCAACTCATACTGAGACAGGTGCAACCGTTTACAATAAATGGTATGGAGTAGTCAATTTTAATGACGATAATAAGATTGCTACATTCTCAGATTGGATGGATGTCAATGGAATGGCTGTTCAAATAGAAAATTTTGTTAATAACAATTAATACTAAAAATTATGAAAAAAATAATACTAATATTTATAACAGCCTTATTTATAGGTTGTGATACTGCACCACTTGGTGTTCAAGTTACTTTTGATGATGAAAAGTCTAATGCAATTAGGACACACTATCAAAACTATCTAAATAATGATGTTGAAGCTTTACAATCTTTATGGTCACCAGATTTAAAGATCTACATAAATAGCACTGAGGCAGCTGGAGTTGAAGATATATCAGCTGCAATTACCGCTCAGCATGAGGTATTTGAAAATATCAAAATGTCATTCGGAGAAGAGGGTGGCGAAGATCTCGGAGTTTGGGTTCAGACAATTGATTATCCTGCTACAAATGGATATGAATCATCATCAAACTCTCAAACATGGTTTACTTGGAGCGGAAAAAGTAAGATTTCTGGAAACGAGGTTGTTGTGCCTGTATTCATCGGATTTCAATGGGAAGAAGGTAAAATTGTTCAAGAATGGCATCATTATGATCCAACAAATTTAAATGCTGAAATGGCTATGGTAAGTTCGGAATAAATTTCACTTAAATAATTTTTAAAAGGGGTTTTATACCCCTTTTTTTATTAGATTAAGTGCTGAACCTTCCCTATACCATTCAATTTGTTGAGAATTATAAGTATGGTTTGCTTTTATACTATCACTTGATCCATCTGAATGAATTATCTCTATTGTTAATTGTTTACTAGGTGAAAATTTCTCTAAATCAATTAGATTAAAGGTATCATCCTCTTGAATTAAATTATAATCATTCTCATTGTCAAAGGTAATACCTAGCATACCTTGTTTTTTTAAGTTAGTTTCATGAATTCTTGCAAAGGATTTAACCAAAACTACTTTAACACCTAAGTGCCTTGGTTCCATCGCAGCATGTTCTCTTGATGAACCTTCACCATAGTTGTGATCTCCAATAACAACAGTAGCAATATTATTCTCTTTATAATTTCTTTGAACATCAGGTACACCACCATATTCACCTGTTAGTTGATTTTTTACAAAATTTGTTTTTTTGTTAAAGGCATTAACAGCCCCAATTAAACAGTTATTGGAAATATTATCTAGATGACCTCTGAACCTCAACCATGGCCCTGCCATAGAAATATGATCTGTAGTACATTTTCCAAATGCTTTAATCAATAGTTTAGCACCCATGATATTTTTTCCATCCCATGGCTTAAAGGCTTCAAGCCTTTCAAGTCTCTTGGACTCAGGATTAATAACAACCTCAATATTTGAACCATCTTCAACAGGATCTATATACCCATTATCTTCAACATCGAATCCATTTGGGGGTAATTCCCAGCCTTTTGGTTCCTCCAGACTTACTTCAATACCCTCATTGTTAAGAAGCTTGTCTTTCATTGGATTAAAAGCTAAGTCTCCAGATATTGCAATTGCAGCAACCATTTCAGGTGATGCAACAAAAGCATGTGTATTAGGATTACCATCAGCTCTTTTGGCAAAATTTCTGTTGAATGAGTGAATTATTGAGTTTTTTTCTTGTTTATCTGCATCTTTTCTTGCCCATTGTCCAATGCACGGACCACATGCATTAGTAAATATTTTAGCATCCAGTTTTTCAAAAATATTTAAAAGCCCATCTCTCTCTGCTGTATACCTAACTTGTTCAGAACCAGGATTTATACCAAAATCTGCTTTTGTAGATAGATTTTTTTCCAGTGCTTGATTGGCAATAGATGATGCCCTAGATAAATCTTCATATGATGAGTTTGTACATGAACCGATTAAACCCCATTCAATTTTTCTTGGCCAGTCATTTTCAACAAGTGTATGCGCCATTTTACTAACAGGTGTTGCAATATCCGGCGAAAATGGACCATTGATATGAGGTTCGAGTTCAGAAAGATTTATTTCAATTAATTCATCAAAATATTTCTCAGGATTTTCATATACTTCTGGGTCTCCAGTTAGATATTCTTTAATCCTATTGGCTTCATCTGCCACTAAATCTCTACCTGTAACCCTAAGATATTTTTCCATTGATTCATCATAACCAAATGTCGATGTAGTTGCCCCAACCTCAGCACCCATGTTACAAATTGTACCTTTACCAGTGCATGAAAGCTCTTCAGCACCAGGTCCAAAATATTCAATAATAGCGCCTGTTCCTCCCTTAACCGTGAGGATTCCGGCAACTTTTAATATTACATCTTTTGGTGCAGTCCATCCAGAAAGTTTACCTGTAAGTTTAACTCCAATAAGTTTTGGAAATTTAAGTTCCCATGCCATACCTGCCATTACATCAACAGCATCAGCTCCTCCAACACCAATTGCAACCATTCCTAAGCCTCCAGCATTAACAGTATGAGAATCAGTGCCAATCATCATACCACCTGGAAAAGCATAATTTTCTAAAACTACTTGATGTATAATTCCAGCACCGGGTTTCCAAAATCCAATTCCATACTTATTTGAAACAGACTCTAAAAAATTAAAGACTTCATTACTATTGTTTATCGCATTTTGTAAATCTTCATCTGCTCCAATTCTAGCTTGAATTAAATGATCACAATGAACAGTAGTTGGAACTGCAACCTTATTCTTACCAGCCTGCATAAATTGTAACAAAGCCATTTGAGCTGTAGCATCTTGACATGCAATCCTATCTGGTGCAAAATCAACATAATCTTTTCCTCTTAAAAAAGGTTTTTTTGGATTTCCATCCCACAGATGCGAATAAAGAATTTTTTCTGAAAGTGTAAGAGGATGGTTACAGATTTTCCTTGCACTATCAACTTTTGTTTGATAGAACAGTAAACCTTTTTTATCATCTCTAAATCAAAAATCATAAATCTATCTATATCAATTGCAAAACTAATAAAAAACCCCCAATTAAGGGGGTTTTTTTAGTAGCGGGAGCAGGACTCGAACCTGCGACCTTCGGGTTATGAGCCCGACGAGCTACCTACTGCTCTATCCCGCGAAATGGAGAGCGAATGTACAATATTTTGATTTTATAACAAAAATTATTGGGTATTACCCTTAAGAACTTAAATTTGTGACGTGTTTAAATCAGGTTTTGTAAATATTATTGGCTTACCTAATGCCGGAAAATCATCAATAATTAATAGTCTATTGGAGGATAAATTTTCTATTGTTACACCTAAAGCTCAAACAACGAGGCACCGAGCACATGCAATAATTAATGGTAAAAATTTTCAAGTTGTAATATCTGATACACCTGGTTTTACTATTCCAAAAAATAAAATTCACGAGTACATGAATAAAAAAATATTGGATTCCTTTAAAGATGCTGACATAGTATTATTTATTGTTGAATTAGGATTAGGAAGCAGAAGAGATAATCAATTAATAGAAAAAATTAAAAAAATTAAAATACCTGTTCTTATAGTTTTAAACAAGGTTGACAAAGTCAATCAAGATATTTTGGAAGAAGAAAGTAAGTTTTGGTCTAATGAAATTGAAAATATTGAAACTTGGGTTGTATCAGTTAAAGAAAACTTTAATATTGAAAACTTGAAGAATAGAGTAATCGAGTTGTTACCTGAGGGCCCAAGATATTATCCAGATGATATTTGGACTGATAAAAATGAAAGATTTTTTGTAAATGAAATAATTAGAGAAAAAATCTTTAATATTTATTCACAAGAAATACCTTATGCATCTGATGTAATAACCGAAAGTTTTAAAATTAAAAACAAGATATTAAGAATATCATCAATGATAATAGTTGAGAGAGATTCACAAAAGGGAATCATAATTGGAAAAAATGGCGAATCTATTAAAAAATTAGGCTCTGAATCCAGAAAAGATTTAGAGGATTTTTTTAAGAGGAAGGTTTTTTTAGGGTTAAATGTAAAAGTTTATAAAGATTGGAGAAAAAACAGTAATCAACTTAAAAAATTAGGTTACAATTAAAATGAGTAAAATTGTTGCAATAGTAGGTAGACCAAATGTTGGTAAATCAACTCTTTTTAACAGATTGATTAAGAAAAATGATGCCATAGTTGATTCTGAAAGTGGAGTAACTCGTGATAGACACTACTCAATGTCTGATTGGAATGGTAAACCATTTATAATAATTGATACTGGCGGGTATGTAATGGGCGGTGATGACAGTTACGAAAAAGAAATTGATAATCAAGTAATGATAGCTATTGAGGAATGCGATAAGATAATTTTTGTAGTAGATGTTAATGATGGAATTACATCGCTTGATCAAGAAATAAATAAATTATTACATAAAACTGATAAAAAAGTAATTATTGCTGTAAATAAAGTAGACAAAACAACAATGGTAAATGATTCTCTTGAATTTTTTTCATTAGGATTTGATAGTGTTTTTAGTATATCTGC
Source organism: uncultured Bacteroidota bacterium (assembly GCA_902610105.1). The sequence continues at coordinate 21,022 of CACLUN010000004.1, read as the reverse complement.
AATTAATGGAGGTGGTACTGGTGATCTTTTAGATGAGTTGGTAAAAGATTTTGAAAAAGAAAATATAGACCAAGTTGATGACATTCCATCATTTGCGGTGGTTGGCCGACCCAATGCAGGAAAATCATCATTCATTAACACAATAATCGGACAAGAAAGAAATATTGTAAAAGACGAACCAGGCACAACAAGAGATAGTATTGATACTCATTACAATAAGTTTGGGTTAAATTTTAAACTTATTGACACTGCTGGTATTAGAAAAAAATCTAAAATTAATGACAACTTAGAATTTTACTCGGTTGTAAGATCCATTAAAGCAATTGAAAATTGTGATGTATGTTTATTGATTATGGATGCAACTAGAAGTTTCGATACTCAAATAAAAAATATATTTTGGCTTGCTCACCGAAGAAATAAAGGGATTGTAATAATCGTTAATAAATGGGATTTGGTAAATAAAAAAAAGGAATCTACTAATAAATTTGAACAAAAGATTCGCAATGAAATTAAACCTTTTGTTGATGTTCATATAATATTCATTTCATGCCTTAAAAAACAAAGGGTATTAAAATCATTAAATTATGCAATTGAGACGTATGAAAATAGATCTAGAAAAATTAAAACAAGCCAATTAAATAATGACTTACTTCCAATAATAGAGAAATATCCACCACCATCAAACAAGGGAAAATTTGTAAAAATTAAGTACTGTAGTCAAATACCTTCAGCATATCCTCAGTTTATTTTTACATCTAGTTTGCCGAAATATATGAAAGAGCCTTACAAAAGATTTTTGGAAAATAAGATCAGGGAATTATATAAGTTTACAGGGTCACCAATAAATATTTACAGCCGAAAAAAATAGTTAAAGCTCTTTTTCAATATTAATTAATTTTGACTTTACTTTCTCCAGTTTTTTTACAACTTCAAAAATTTCTTTTCTTGATTCTAGTTGCTTCTTCGCCCCTTCAAGAGTGTAGCCTTTAACTCTAACTAAATCATATATCAATTTAATATTCTTTAGATCTACTGAGCTATATTTTCTAGTTCCATTTATATTTTTTTTTGGTTTGAGTATTTCAAATTCTTTTTCCCAAAATCGTAAAAGAGATGGTTTAATCTCAAATGCATTTGAAATTTCACCGATATTATAATACAACTTTTCAGGAAGATTGAGTTCCATCCTAATCGAGAGATTGATTTTCTTCGACAGATATTCTAAGAATCTCGTCAAACTCTTCAGGAGTTAAATTTCCGTAAAAATAATTTACTGGATTTACCTTTTTGCCATCTTTGATCACTTCATAGTGAAGATGTAATCCTTTTGATCTTCCAGTAGTCCCAACAAATCCAATAATATCTCCTTTTTTAACATCTTGTCCCCTTTTTACATTATATGAGTTAAGATGAGCATATAAAGTAACAAATCCATATCCGTGATTTATTCTTATATGTTTTCCATATCCAATGGATCGGTTGTCTGCTCTAACAATTTTTCCATTACTAGCAGCATATACAGGAGTATTCCTGGGGGCTGCAAAATCTATCCCTCCGTGCATTTTTCTAGATTTATCGAACGGATCAGTTCTCATTCCATATCCGGAAGCAATTCTTGTCAAATCATTATTTTTAACTGGTTGGATTGATGGTATAGCTGCAAGCATTTTTTGCTTGTCCTTTACTAGTTTTTCAATATCATCTAAAGATTTTGATTGAATTACAAGTTGTTTAGTCAGAATATCAATTTTTTTTGTAGTTTCCACCACAAGTTCAGAGTTTTCATATCCTTCTAAATTTGCATATCTATTGACACCACCAAAACCAGCTTTTCTAATATCCTCATCAATAGGATTAGCTTCAAACAAAACTCTGTAAATATTATTATCCCTTTCTTCAATATTTTCAAGAACATTTTCTAACTGAGCAAGTTTTTTATTTAGTATATCAAATTGAAGTTCAAAATTATTTAATTCTCTTGCCTGACTTAGCTCAGTAGGGGTATTTATTATTGGTGTATTGATAAGAACTAATAGGCAAATAGTTCCAAAGAAAAATGATGCTAAAAAAAATGATAAAAAATTTAGGAAACGATCCTTTTTTGAAAGTTTAATCTCTTTGTATGATAAAGATTTCTTATCGTAATAAAACTTAGATCTACTCATAAAAAAATGACTTTTGTTTAAGTTGTCACTATTTATTTTTTACTTTGTAAATATAAAGATTCTATTTTTAAGATAAATTCTAATGAACTCTAATTTAATAAGGTCAAATTTTATCAAATTTTTTGAAGAAAAAAAGCATGAATTTGTGCAGTCATCTTCTATAGTTTCTAAAAATGATCCATCACTTATGTTTACAAATGCTGGAATGAATCAATTCAAAAATATTTTTTTGGGAAATGAGTCTAGTAAATTTAATAGAGTTGTTAATTCTCAAAAATGTTTAAGAGTTTCAGGTAAACATAATGATTTAGAGGAAGTAGGTGCTGATCATTATCATCACACCATGTTTGAAATGTTAGGAAATTGGAGTTTTGGAGATTATTTCAAAAAGGAAATAATTGGTTGGAGTTATGAAATTCTTACAAAGGTCTATAACCTAAAAAAAGAGGACCTATATGTAACAATTTTTGAAGGAAATAAAGATGACAATCTTGAAAAGGATAATGAGGCGTACAATTTTTGGTCCGAAATTATAGATAAAGACAAAATTATTTTAGGTAATAAAAAAGATAATTTTTGGGAAATGGGCGATACTGGACCTTGTGGACCTTGCTCTGAAATTCATATAGATTTAAGATCCTCTAGCGACAAAAATAAGATACCTGGAAAAGAACTTGTAAATAAAGATCATCCTGAGGTAATTGAACTATGGAATTTGGTATTTATTCAATTTAATAGAAAAGCTGATGGTAGCTTAAAAGAACTTCCGGATAAACACATTGATACAGGTATGGGTTTTGAAAGACTAGCAAGAATTGTCCAAAATAAAAAATCAAATTACGATACAGATATCTTTACTTCACTTATTAATGAAATTTCTAAAATTACTGGTATTAAGTATGGAAATGACATTGAATCTGATGTTGCATTTCGAGTAATTGCTGATCATGTCAGAGCTGTTTCTTTTTGTATTGCTGATGGTCAAATTCCAGGAAACAACGGTCCATCATATGTTATAAGAAGAATTCTAAGAAGAGCAATTAGGTATGGATATACATTTTTAAATCAATCAAATCCATTTATTTATAACCTTGTTGAAATATTATCAAAACAATTTAAAGGTCATTTTGATGAGATTTTCAATCAAAAAAGACTAATTGAGTCTATTATTCACGAGGAAGAAAAATCTTTTTTAAGAACCTTAGCATCAGGAATTGAAAGATTAGAAAATATGATTAAAAAATCTAATTCTAAATCAATTTCAGGTAAAGAAGTTTTTGAGTTATTTGATACTTATGGATTTCCAAATGATTTAACATCTTTGATTTTAAAAGAAAGGCAGATGACATTCAATAATGAAGATTATAAAACAGAGTTAAGTAAGCAGAGAGAAAGGTCAAAACAATCATCAAAGACTACTGAATCAGATTGGATTATTTTGAATGAACAAAAAGGAGATGTTTTTTGTGGCTATGACAAATTAAGTTGCGATACCAAGATAAATCAATACAGAAATATTAATGTAAATGGTAAACAAGTTTGTCAAATTATTTTGAATGAAACTCCTTTTTATCCAGAAGGAGGAGGACAAGCTGGTGATAAAGGAAAATTAATCTTTGAAAATAAAGCTGAAATTATTGTTTATGATACTAAAAAAGAAAATGGTAAGATTATTCATTTTACAGATGTTTCAGATATAGATTTTACAAAAAGTATTACTGCAGTTGTTAATTCTTTAAATCGGAATGATTCTTCTTCAAATCATACTTCAACACATCTTTTACATCAAGCTCTTAGACATGTTTTGGGAGATCATGTTGAACAGAAAGGTTCATCGTTATCATCGGAAAATTTGCGATTTGATTTTTCTCATTTCAAGAAAATTGAAGAACAACAATTAAAAGAAATTGAAAATTTTGTTAATGATAAAATCGATCGTTCAATTGATTTAATCGAAACAAGAGATGAAGAATATGATACTGCAATTAGTAATGGAGCAATTGGTTTATTTGGAGAAAAATATGGGGATAAGGTTAGAACGATTAAGTTTGGAGAATCATACGAATTATGTGGAGGAACCCACGTAAAAAACACCCTTAATATTAGAAATTTTTTGATAGTTTCTGAAAGCTCAATTGCGTCAGGAATTAGAAGAATAGAAGCCATTTCTGGAAAAAAATCTATCAATTATTTAAATCAGAGAAATAGTGAAATCAATGAACTAAAATCAATTTTGTCCGCAAATAAAGACACCGTTGGTTCAGTTAAAAATTTAAAAAATGAAAACTCAATCTTAATAAAGGGTTTAAAAAAGAGTCAACAAAAACTAATTCAATTCTATTCTAATTTTTATTCAAGTAAATTTTTCAAAGAAAATGATTATAATTTTTTAATACAGAAATTAGATACGGAGAATGATTTGATGAGATCATTATCTTTTAACTTGATAGGGAAGGTTTCAAAATCAGTAATAATATTTTATAATTTAGATGTAAATAAATTAAATATCATCTGTAATGTTTCAAAATCATTACCTGAAAATTCTAAAATTGATGCATCTCTTATAATAAATAAAATTTGCGAGGAAATTGGTGGTGCAGGAGGAGGCCAAAGGTACTATGCGAGTGGTTCTGGACCAAAAAATGATAAAATTGAAACTATAATAAAAACAGTGACAAAGAATTTACTGTAAGACTAATGCAGGATAAGATTCCAGTAACTTACTAACAAAGTTATTAATAAGTTCATCTCTAGTTGCACGATTAGAGCTTAATGTTCCAGATCCATTTCCCTGCCATAATAATGAACCTGTTTTCGAATCAATAACATCAATATAAAGCAGACCAACAATTCTAGAACTTGGCCTGTATGTAGTTGACATTCCATACGGATACCATCCATAGTATGGATAATCATTGTATCTATTAATGTAAACATCTTCTCTTGATTTAGTATTGACATTTATGATTAAATCAGGGTTATTAGAAATGACATAACCTTTCATAAGCATTTGTTTTTCAATTGAGCTTAAAATTCTTTTTTTATCTAAATCTGAAATTTCAATTTTTTTAATTTGATTTTTAGAAAATGCAAAAGATTTATATTGTGAGAAGTTAGCAGATGAGTCATAATCAGTTAAAACTTTGATTGATGAACAGGATATAAAAAATAGTGAAAAAAACAGTACTGTTACAAAGGATCTCATATTCCTAAAAATACAATAACTGTGCCTAAACTTCAATTTATTTAATAGGAATTAATAATTTTAGTATATAAAAATGAGGCTTGTTTCAATAAATAAAATTATAATTTTAGTATTCATTTTATCACTTACATCAAGTTGTAGCATTATTAAATTCCCTTTCAAAGCTATAAAAAATGTAAAAAAATCAATAGTTAAAAAAAAGGATAAATCTGATAATCAATATGAAAGATTTATTCGAAACATGGATAGTGAGGAACGTTACAAATGGTACATTAGAACTTACTCAAAAATAGCTGTTGATCAAATGAAGAAAAATAAAATTCCTGCAAGCATTAAATTGGCACAAGGTCTAGTTGAATCTGGCGCTGGGGGAAGTAATTTAGCTCTCAAATCTAATAATCATTTTGGAATTAAATGTCATCAAGATTGGAGAGGTAAAAAAGTCTATCATGATGATGATGAAAAAGATGAATGCTTTAGAAAGTATAAAAATGCTGAAGAAAGTTATAAAGATCATTCTGAGTTTTTAACAACGAGGGGGAGATATTCTTTTTTGTTTAAACTTCCCAATAAGGATTATGTAAAATGGGCAAACGGTTTAAAAAAGGCTGGGTATGCTACAGACCCTAGATATCCAGAAAAATTAATCACTGTTATAGAAAAATATAAACTTTGGAAATTTGATGGCTCAAAAAAACAGATTACAAAGTCAAAAAAACCAAGGAATGAAAAAAGTAAAGTAGATTCCAACTATGTTGTAAAAAAGGGAGATACCCTATATTCAATTTCCAAAAAATACAATATTTCTATTAATGATATAAAGAAAAAAAATAAACTAAAAAATGATCAGCTTAATGTTGGTCAAAGATTAAAAATTTAGCCTGTCTTCATCGCCTCATCTATCATAGCAATACAATAATTCAAATGACTTTTTAAAACTTTATCAGAATATCTTTTAGCTGCCTTATTTAAATCTTTCTTTAAGTCCATTAAAGTGCCCATAGTTATTGACCTTATGTCAGACACATCAACTTTAATAGATGTAATGTAAGAGCCCCAGCCAGATCTAGTAGGTGGCTGTTCATTTTTCATAATATATCCGAGTCTGGAGATAAAGGTTTTCTGTAAATTTCTTCTATACACATCTATTGATTTAGTATTTTTTAATTCAGACCAAATACCATCTTTCAAATCAATCATCATTTCATTTAATGAATAGGCATTACTTCCATTCAAAGCTTCATTCTCAATCATTCTTGCCATTCTGCCAAAATCAAGAACTCTATTCAGGTAACTAGATTGTACCCCTCTAATTCTATTTGTAGTACCAGCATATTCAATTTTATTTAAAATATTCTTATCAATCATCCAATATGGTGTTTCAAATAGATGTTTGTTTAAAAAGTTTAGACATTGTTTTTGATGATTTTTATCTACGTGTGTATAGACCGCACCGTCCTGGTCAGCAGTTTTATAGAATTGATATACACCCCCAATATTTGTTGCTACGTGCCCCATATATCTTCTAAATTGTCCTAGAATCTGACCATATATGTATTCCATTTCGTCATAAGTTTCACCATCTTCCGTTGTCCATTCCATGAGTTTTGGTAAAATTCTCTTTAAATTTTTAATACCATACTCACTAGCTTTTATTGCATCATCGCCTAAATCCTCAGTTTGAGAGCTTGGATCAATACTTCCAGTTGGTCCAAATCTATATGTTAAATCATTTTCTTTTTCTCTTATCCAGCTTCTTAATATTTTCTTTTCCTCCTCCTCAGAAACTCCAAGAATGGGTTTATAACCCCACATAACTGAATATCTATCGTAAATTCCAACATTTGGTGTTTCCCAATCTGACGGCATTAAAGCAACACCTTTATCTTCAGGTTGAGCAACATAATTAAAGCGGGCATAGTCCATTATTGAAGGTGATGTTCCATATTTTTTTGTAAAGGTTGCTGATCTCAATGAATCTACTGGGTATGCACTACTACTACCCATATTGTGAGGAAGTCCAATTGTATGTCCAAATTCATGAGATGAAACAAATCTAATTAATTCACCCATCACTTCATTTCTAAATTCAACTCCTCTAGCTTCAGGATCAACTGCTGATGCTTGAACAAAATACCAATTTCTTAATAATTTCATCACATTATGATACCAGTTGATATCGGACTCAATTATTTCACCTGATCTTGGGTCGCTAACGTGTGGACCATTTGCATTTAAAGTTGAAGAGGCAAGGTACCTCACCGTAGAATACCTAACATCTTCAGGACTCCAATCCGGATCTTCTTCCTTAGTTGGGGGATCCTTACATATTACAGCATTTTTAAAACCAGCCTCTTCAAAGGCAGCATTCCAATCCTCAATTCCTTGTTTCAAATACTTTCTCCATTTCATTGGTGTTCCTCTGTCGAGATAATAAACAATTGGTTTTTTTGGTTCAACTAACTCACCATTTATAAACCTCTCAATATCCTCATCTTTAACTTCTAATCTCCATCTGTCAAGATATGTTACAGTTTCAGCTTCTTGATTATCAATTCCATAATCTGTTTGACTTGTGGTAAACCATCCGACTCTTTCATCAAAATATCTTCTTTTCATTGGCTCCTTTGGAAGTAATATCATGGAGTTATTTAACAACATTGAAATTTGACCATTCTTTGCATTTGAAGACCTGTAGGTTTTAATGTGTTTAGCTTCAATATTTAATGGAAAACTTCTTATTGATTCAATAAAAGATAGTTTGGTGTCCAAACCGGTTATGTTATTTCTTTTCCTACTTGACTGTGGATAACCAAATGATTTTACATCATTTTTATATAAGCTTGTAACATCAATAACATAAGAGTTTTTATCCTTATTTTCGACTTCAATTTTAAAACTGGCAATAATTGGCTCAAAGTTGGAATTTGAAACTGCCTCTTTAATTGGAAGCGAATCCGATGCATAGTTTGAGAATGAAAGTTCCTTTAGTAGTAAGTTGTTATCAAATTTTTGCCAACTTAAAACTTGCTCACTCAGTTTGTGCGCACCTAGAGAAATCTCTTTAGCCATTTTTGCTATTCTAGTTACCATCAACATATCTCTACCAAGCAAACTATCATTAATTTCATAGTAATATTTTTCATCAACCTTGTGTACATCAAATAAACCTTGATCGGTTACAGCTTTATCTGTTATAATATCTGAGTATGTTTTCTCTTTTTTATCCTTGTCAGATTTCTCAGGTTTTTTTTGTGAAAATACTGCAGAGCTTAAAAGGAGTAATGTAAAAAAAATAGAAAAAAATTTAATACGGTGATATGTTTTCATAATTATACTATAGAGTTGAGAAATTAAATTACAAAAAATGATTAAACTATTACAATAAAAAGTCCATCATTTGTTTTTGAAACTTTAACTAAATTTTTTTTAGTAAGATTTTTAATGCTTTTATCCCATTTTTTATTGCTAAGTCCTGAGCTATACTTTAAAGAGCCGAGTTCAACTTTTTCAAGATTTTTTACTTGATCGTAGATGGATTTTTCATCTATATTTAAATCAGCTAATGCATTATTTTCGGGCTTCATTTGAGGGAAGAAAATAACTTCTTGTATTGAACGATGATTAGTTAGCAACATAACCAATCTATCTATTCCAATGCCTATACCAGATGTTGGCGGCATTCCATATTCCAGAGATCTTATAAAATCGTGATCGATAAACATTGCTTCTTCATCACCTTTTTCAGAGAGCTTTAATTGATCTTCAAATCTTTCAAGCTGATCAATAGGATCATTAAGTTCTGAGTATGCATTAGCTATCTCACTTCCATTAATCAATAATTCAAATCTTTCAGTTAGTTTTGAATTTTCTCTGTGTTCCTTTGTTAGAGGACTCATCTCTTTAGGATAATCAATTATAAAAGTAGGCTGAATGAAATTTGACTCACACTTTTCACTAAAAATTTCATCAATTATTTTACCCTTGCCCATAGTTTTATCAATTTCAACTCCAATTTTTTTGGCGGCTTCAGCTAATTCATTTTCATTAAGTCTCAAAGCGTCAATTCCTGTTTCATTTTTTATTGCATCAAGTATCCCAATTTTTTCATATGGTCCTTTGAAACTAATCACTTTATTTTCAAATTTAATACTTGAGGATCCAAGAGTATCAATTGTAACTTTTTCAAGTAATTTTTCTGTAAAGCTCATCATCCAGTTGTAATCTTTATATGCTACATAAAACTCTAAGTTTGTGAACTCTGGATTATGTGATCTATCCATTCCTTCATTTCTGAAATCTTTAGCAAATTCAAATACACCATCAAACCCTCCCACAATTAGCCTTTTTAAGTACAATTCATTTGCAATTCTCATGTAGAGCGGAATATTTAGTGAATTATGATGTGTTATAAATGGCTTAGCTGCAGCACCTCCGGGTATTGGTTGTAAAATTGGTGTTTCAACTTCAACAAAACCTTCATTCTCAAGGGAAGATCTGATAGATGAAATAATTTTAGACCTTTTTAAAAATGTTTCTTTAACATGGCTATTAACAATTAGATCTACATATCGCTGCCTATACCTTAGCTCAGGTGAGCTAAATTCATCATATACATTGCCATCACTATCAGTTTTTGGAAGCGGTAGGGGTTTTAAGGATTTAGATAATAATTTAAAATTTTTAACCAAAATTGTCATTTCTCCAACCTTAGTTTTAAATAATTCACCTTCAATCCCAATTATGTCACCTATATCTAATAGTTTTTTATAGAGTTCATTATATTTAGTTTTATTATCTCCAACACAAATTTCATCTCTGTTAAAATATATTTGAATTCTTCCACTACTATCTTGAAGCTCAGCAAAACTTGCATTACCTTGAATTCTTCTAGACATTAATCTTCCAGCTACAACCACTTTCTCACCTTCAATAAAATTTGATTTAATATTAGATGAGTTTGTAGAAACTTGGAACAATTCAGCGGGATAAGGATTGATTCCAAGCTCTCTGATTTTATTTAGCTTTTCTCGTCTAATTAATTCTTGCTCAGAAAGATTTGACATTTATCAAATATAAGAATATAAGAGTTATTTAATGCTTATGTTTTTTAATTTTGCATAAAATCTAAGATAGTTGGATAAGCATAAAAAAATTATAGTTAAAAATTTGGGTTTACTTGACTTTGAAAAAACATTCCATATTCAAAAAGATTTTCAAAATCAAATTATTGAAACCAAATTAAATAATAGAAAAAATAATATTAGTTCAATAACCCCTAATTTTCTTTTATTCGTAGAGCATGATCATGTGTATACTCTTGGAAATAGTGGTAATGAAAATAATCTAATATTTGATAAAAAAAGACTTGAAGAAATGGGTATAAAATATCATAAAACTAACAGGGGAGGGGATATTACATATCATGGGCCAGGTCAATTAGTTTGTTACCCTATTTTAGACTTAGAGAATTTTTATAGAGATATTCATAAATATTTGAGAGATTTAGAAGATGTTATTATAAATACTTTGCATTATTTTAATATTTCCGCATCCGGAAATTCAAAAGAGACAGGTGTTTGGTTAGATGTTGGTAAGCCTAATGAAAGGAAAATATGTGCTATAGGAATTAAAGTAAGTAGATGGGTTACAATGCACGGACTAGCATTAAATGTAAATACAAATTTATCTTACTTCAATGGTATTGTTCCATGCGGAATAAGTGAAAAAGGGGTAACTTCTATTTCTAATGAACTAAATAAAACTATCGAACTTGATTTAGTTCGTAAAGTCTTGACAGAAAATTTTTTAAAAAAATTTAGTTAAGGCTGTAAAGTAAAAGCTCATCATCGTCTCCTTTGAATGTTATCAAATCTTGATTTTTATCAAAACTAAATTCAAAAGCTGATGTTGAATAAATTGGAAAGCCTGAAACTATTCCTTTAGTATTGTATAAGTAGGATTTGTTTTTATCAACATCTCTAAAATGAAAATATACATTATTACTCGAGCTTTTAATATTTAAATCATCAAAGTTTCCAAAGGGAATTTTAAAATCGTTGTTATTTATTGAAATATTACCATTTGAAAGTAGTATTAAATTATTTTTATTTGAATGAATTATGTTTTTTTCATCAGTTAGCTGCTTTGAAGAAATCTTTCCATTTAGTTCAATTCTTACAAGTTGATTCAAATCATTAATTGTAATAATTCCTCCATCATTTTCATATAAATGATTTGTGCTAGTCGTTAAATTCTCTGGTAATTTAATTCGAATATTTCCTCTTCGATCTAAAATTAAAGGCTTATTATTTTTAGAGACAAGCAATAAATAATCTTTATTTAATATTCTTAAATGTTTTATTGGAAATTTGATATCTGATTTTAATTTATCTCTTTTAAAACCTTTAACTATATCAAGTTTAGAATCTAACATTTTTAATGATTTGCCATCTTGAATTACAAATCTGTAATTTCTATTATTGTCATAATCAAAAACTGATAAAAACTTTTCTGTGGAAGATTTTTTATGACTTATTTTTTTTACCAGTTTTCCATTAATATCTAAAACAAGAAACTCATCTTCAGTTAAAAATGAATATTGCAATCGATTATTCTTATATAAATCAACCTGAAAAATATCACTTATTATTTTAGAATTTAATTTCTTTCTCAATGTCTCTTTTCCATTTATATCCAAAACAATTAAATTATAATCACTGTCCTGCATAATAATATTTTTTTTACCTGACTTGTAGTTGTAAATAAATTTTGGGTTACAAATTATCTTATTATCAATTTTTTTTGAAAAAATTAAGTTTAATTTTTTTTTGGTTTTAGTATCAAATTTTATGGTTGTAAAAACAGATTTAAAGTTATTTTCACCAAATAGCTCATAATTTGTAAACCAATATGGGTACTGAATAGTTTCATCAGAATCACCCAGATTAAGTATCTCAAAATATGTTGTTTTTTCTGGAATTGATTTTAAGAAGTTTAAAAATCTTGGATTAGTAATTATAAGTGATTTGTTATTATAATTGAGCAACATGTTTTGAATAACAGAAATATCATTTGCAAAAATTACAGATTCATTTATTACAGTAAAAAAATTATAATTTGATACAAGATTAAATTCCATAATATCAAATGAGGATAACTTTATATCACTTGCATCAAAAATAGATTGACCTCTATATTTACCAATTAACTTTTTATCATTAAATGACTCATTCAAACTAGCTTCTTCAAAATTTAATATTAATAAGCTTTCATTATTTACTTTAATTAGCCCTAACTCATTTACACTTTTAAAAAAACTATTGAGTTTCTTTTCATTTGCGCTCAATTTTGTTTTCTCATTATTAAAATTCTTTTCTATTGTTTCATATTCAAAAGAAAGCCTAGTGAATTCAGAAAAATTATTTGGAACTAGTTTAATGATATTTGATTTAGATTTTTTTATATCCAATAATATATTTATTGCCTTATCATCCTCTCTTTGAAATACTCCAAGAATATTAATGTTATCATTATTTGTATCAAGTTCATATTGAATCCACTTTGAATATTTTGAAATATCTTCCTTTTTTGAATTGAAATTTAATTCTACATATTTTTCTGAAATATTTATTGAAATATTTTCGGTTTTTAACTTGTTAGTTTTTTTGAATTTTTCATATTCAACATTTTTTGAGAATGTCGCACCTCTAATAATATTTTCAATCAAAAGTTTTTCTTTAGAAAAAAATAAGTAACTATCAATTTTTGATAAATAAAAATCATCTTTGAACAAATAAATATTTTGACCATTATAAAATAAGGTATCACGAATAAGACTATCCTTGATTTTATAATCAAAATCTTGTTGAATTACTACACTATTTAAATCATTCTTTCCGGTTTTATGGAAACTGTAAACTAACTCACCTTTAGGTTCAAGTAGATCAATGTTTTCAAATTTTAGATTAAGTGATTTTTCAAAAAGATTAAGCTGCTTATAATCTATATCTTGATAATCAATAACATTTAATACAACTAATGGATTGTCAGGAATTTTATCAATAATGCTAGTTGTTATATCTGTCTTTGAACAAGAACTAATTATAAAAAATAAAAGTAAATATTTTTTCAAAACTTAATTACAAAATTAAAAAATCAAATTTTAATTTTTAGTTGTTTGTTTAGTAGATTAAAACTTTTTCTGTGATATCTCGAAATTCCATAATTTTTTATTGCCATCTTATGTTTGATTGTTCCATATCCTTTGTTATTAATCCAATCATAGTGTGGATAATCTTTATCAAATTTTACCATTAAATTATCTCTGTGAACTTTTGCTAAAATTGATGCTGCGGCAATGCTTTGATAAATAGCATCGCCTTTAACAATACACTCATAGTGAAATTTATTATTTGTCTTAAAATGGTTTCCATCAATTATAATGTAATCAGCTTTTTTAATAATTTTTGATATAGCTTTATTCATTGCTAGAAATGTTGATTCAAGTACATTTATTGAGTCGATAACATTGTTAGATATATCAACGATTGAATAGTCAATTGCAATTGAAGTAATTTCTCTATATAATTTTCTTCTATTTAATTCACTAAGCTTTTTAGAATCTTTAATAAGCTGATTTTTATAATTTTTTGGAAGAATTACTGCTGCTGCAGTGACAGGTCCTGCTAAACTGCCACGACCTGCCTCATCCACCCCACAAATAAATAACTTATTGTTAAATGCTTTTAACATACGCCACCAATTTAACGTAATAATTATTTTAAATCAATAACTTTAGAACAAAGAATGAGGTATTTAATTTTATTGTTTATTATAATTAGTTGCTTTGAAATTAATTCTCAGCAAACTGACCAGGAAAACAGCTCTGTAGCATCAGGGTTTTTTAATAAAGTTAAAGATAGCATGTCTATTGAGAATTTTCAATTTGATGTAAATAAGCTAAAATTTTTTGGTATTGATAATGACACCATTTTGTTAGATACATCATTAAATATTAATAAGTATTATCAATTTAACTATCTTAAAAAAGACAACTTTGAACTTTTAAAATTCAACAATATTGGTCAAGTATATAATAAACTTTCCTATAAATCAAAAAATAATTTACTGCCTAAAATAGGTTACAACGCAAATGAACCGCTTTTATTAGGTCAAGAGGATTATAAATTCTATGATGTTGCATATCCACTTACTGAACTTTTTTTTAAAACTGTCTATTCTCAAGGACAATTAACAGATGCATTATTTACAACTAATATCAACAAAAACACAAATTTTTTACTGGGTTTTAAAGCTTTAAGAAGTTTGGGAAAGTATCAAAATAGTTTATCTGGGTCAAAGCAATTTCGGTTTGGATTTTCCCTAATAAAAAATAATTTAGACTCAAAAATATTTTTTACGAGTCAAAAATTAGAAAAGTATGAAAATGGTGGCTTGAATGACATGTCATTGATTGATTTTGAATCAGGTAATTCAGAATTTAAAGAAAGATCTAAATTAAATGTAAATTTTGAGGATGCTATAAATACCTATCAAACAAGAAGTTTTTATTTTAAAAATGATTTTACATTACTGAACAAAAATCAAAATTATATTTCTATTATATATAATCTTAATTACGAAACAACAAATAATAAATATCAACAACAACAAGCAAGTTTCCTATATGGCACACTAAGTTCAGGATCAGATGAAATTAATGATCATTATAAATTTAGATCACTCAAAAATGTAATTCAATTACAAACAAAATCTAGTTTTTTTGATCGTCTAATTTTTGGATATATAAATTATAATTACAATTTTTTTGAAATGAATCAGACTGAAGAAAAAATAACCGGTGAAAACTCAAGCCTTTTTTCTGGTTCTATTCAAAAAAATATTGGGAATATGAGGATCAATTTTGATATCACTAAAAAAATTAAAGGACAAAGAGTTGGTAATGAAATAGATTTTATTTTGGAATCTGATTTTAAAAAAAAGTTTAATTTTTTAATAAACTTAAATTTAAAACAATCACATCCAGGGCTTATCTATGACATATTCACTAGTGATTATTCTAATATCAATTTTGAAAGAAAAAATAAATTGAAAGAAACTAAATCTCTATACGTTAAATTTAATAATCAAAGTCTTGGGAAAATATCTTTTAGGTACTTAAACATAGTTAATCAATTCTACTTAACAGTCAATTCTGATATTCAGAACAAATTAACCCCTATTGCGAATCAGTATTACGATAACATAAACCTCTTAAAAGTTAAATACAGCAAGGAGATTAAGTTTGGGAAGTTTTCATTAGATAATACAATATTATTTCAAAATGTTAATCAACAAGATTCAATAATAAATTTACCAAAATTTTTAACAAGAAATACACTATATATTTCTGAAAAAATTTTCAAAAACGTACTAGACATCCAAACTGGGTTTAGTTTAAAAATATTTTCTAAATTTTATGCTAACGAATACAATCCTTTACTTTCAACTTTTCATATTCAAACCAAAAAAAAAATTGGAGGATATCCTTTGATAGATTTTTTTATTAATGCTAAGATCAGACAAACTAGAATTTTTGTTAAGGCAGAACATTTTAATTCCTCCATGTCATCGGGTAGGTTTTTATCAAGCCCAACAACCCCATACAGGGACAGCAGTATTCGATTTGGATTAAAATGGAATTTATTTAACTAAAGGGAGATCACCTTTTGTCTTAGAATGTAACTTTGAATTACCCATAAGTTCCTTATCGATTATGTATGCAGCTTCCCTGCCCTCAGATATTGCCCAAACAATTAAAGATTGTCCTCTCCTAAGATCTCCAGCAGCAAATACTTTTTTATGAGATGTCTTGTAGTTATTTGTCAAAGGTTTATTGGCAGAATCTAATTCTAAATTTAAATCATCAGCAATATTTTTTTCAGGACCGGTAAAACCTAATGCAAGTAAAACCAGGTCACAGGGCCATATCTTTTCAGAGTTTTCAATTTCAATTAATTTAGGTCTGTTATTCATTTTTTTCTCCCATTTAACTTCAACTGTTTTAAGACCAGTTAATTCACCTTTATCGCTTGTGATAAATTCTTTAGTTAAAATTGACCATTCGCGTTTAATACCCTCTTCATGTGAAGAAGTGCTTTTAAGTGTAAAAGGCCAATATGGCCACGGATTTTCATTAGATCTGTCTTTTGGGGGCTTAGGTAAAATTTCAAAATTAACAACAGATTTTGCGCCTTGTCTATTTGATGTACCAATACAATCGGATCCTGTATCACCACCACCAATTACAATCACATTTTTACCTCTGGCATCTAATTCAGGAATAACTTTTTTTGATCCGTCAACAATTTCATTTTGGTTTTTTAAGAAATCCATAGCTTGGACTATTCCAGATGAATTGTGTCCAGGGATTGGTAAATTCCTTTTTATTGTTGCGCCGCCACATAGTAGTACTATATCATTGTCATCCTTGAGCTTATTTATGTCGATATCTTTACCAATTTCAGTTGATGTTTTAAATTTTACACCTTCTGCAATCATTAAATTTACCCTTCTATCAATAATTGATTTTTCAAGCTTGAAGTCTGGAATACCATATCGCAATAATCCTCCAACTTTTTTGTCCCTTTCATAAACTATAACAGAGTGACCAGCAATGTTTAACTGTTGAGCAGCGGCTAGTCCAGCAGGACCTGATCCTACAATAGCTATTTTTTTTCCTGTTCTGTTTTGTGGAATATTTGGTTTGATCCAACCTTCGCTGAAGCCTCTTTCAACAATATATTTCTCAATCATTTCGATTGATACTGGTGGACTTATGAGTCCAAGAACACAAGCTGCTTCACATGGTGCAGGACACAACCTTCCAGTAAATTCAGGAAAATTATTTGTTGAATGCAAAATTTCAAGTGCTTCTCTCCAATTTTTATTATGAACTGCATCATTAAATTCAGGGATCAGATTTCCAAGTGGACACCCACTATGGCAAAATGGGACTCCACAGTCCATGCACCTTGACCCTTGTTTTACAAGTTCGTCATCATCTGGTTTAATTGTAAATTCTTTAAAATTTTTGATTCTCTTATATACAGGAATATTCTTTTCAACAGTCCTGTTATAATCTAAAAAACCTCTTAACTTTCCCATTAGTTAATTATTTGTTCAATATTTTTATTGGCAAGTTTTTCTAAAGCTAATTTATATTCTGTAGGCATTATTTTTACAAACAACCTTTTATGAAAATCCCAACTTGTAATTATCTTTTCGGCTAATAAGCTTTGTGTATGTGTGTAATGATTTTGTACTAGGTTTTTTACGATATCAAAATCCTGATCTTTAAGTTTTTCAATCTCAATACTTTCCATATTAAAATTTCTTTTATCAAGAGACTTAGAATTATGATAAATATAAGCTATTCCACCACTCATACCAGCAGCAAAATTTCTTCCAATTTTTCCTAGTATAACGGCAATACCACCAGTCATATACTCACATCCGTGGTCACCGATACCCTCAACCACTGCACTTGCACCAGAATTCCTAACACAAAATCTTTCTCCGGCTATTCCATTGATATAGGCCTCACCAGATGTTGCACCATAAAGTGCAACATTACCTGTAATTACATTTTTATGTGATTCAAATGTTGCTTTTTTAGGTTTTCTTACAATTATTGTTGCACCTGAAAGACCCTTTCCAAAATAATCATTCGTATTTCCATCAATAATCATTTTTAAGCCTTTAACAGAAAACGCTCCGAAACTTTGACCAGCAGATCCACTAAATTTTAATTCTAAAGTATCATTAGGTAGAGCTTTTGATCCATATTTTTTTGAAATTTCATTACTCAAAATTGCTCCAACAGTTCTATTTGTATTTCTAATTTGAAAGTTTAATGACATCTTAATTTTGTTTTCAATTGCTAGTTTAGCTTTCTTTAAAATTTTGAAATCTAAAACATTATCTAGGTTATGATTTTGTTTTTCGGTATTTCTTAGAGTTGTATTTTGATCAACTATTGGCTTATATAAAATTTTTGAAAGATCAATACCTTTTATCTTGTAGTAATTTAATGCATCTTTAGTGTCTAATTTTTCACTTTTACCAACCATTTCATCTACTGTCCTAAAGCCTAGATTAGCCATGATCTCTCTAAGCTCTTGAGCAACGAAATACATGTAATTAATTACGTGTTCTGGTTTACCTTTAAAATTTTTCCTAAGTTCAGGGTCTGTAGTTGCAATTCCAACTGGACACGTGTTTAGGTGACATGCTCTCATCATTATACATCCCGATGCTACAAGAGGAGCAGTTGAGAATCCAAACTCTTCTGCGCCTAAAAGTGCAGCTATGGCGACATCTCTTCCAGTTTTGAGCTGTCCATCACATTCAATAACTACACGACTTCTCAAATTATTTAAAACCAGTGTTTGTTGCGCCTCAGCAATCCCAAGTTCCCAAGGTAATCCAGCATGTTTTAGTGAGGTGAGTGGCGATGCCCCAGTCCCTCCATCAAAGCCCGAAATAAGTATTACATCAGCTTTTGCTTTGGCAACACCAGCAGCAATGGTTCCGATACCTACCTCAGAAACAAGTTTTACATTTATTCTAGCATTCCTGTTAGCATTTTTTAAATCATATATAAGTTGAGCAAGATCCTCAATTGAGTAAATATCATGATGGGGGGGTGGTGAAATTAATCCAACATAGGGAGTCGAGTTCCTAACTTTAGCAATCATCGGGTTAACTTTTGGACCAGGTAACTGACCACCCTCACCAGGCTTAGCACCTTGAGCCATTTTTATTTGAATTTCATTAGCATTTGTTAGATAATGGGAGCTGACACCAAATCTGCCTGAAGCAACTTGTTTAATTGAACTGTTTTTAAAATCACCTTTACTATCAACTTTGAATCTTTTTGGGTCTTCTCCACCTTCACCAGAGTTGCTTTTTCCACCGATTCTATTCATTGCTATTGCAAGATTTTCATGTGCCTCCTTACTTAACGAGCCATAAGACATAGCACCAGTTTTAAATCTTTTTACAATTTCAGTCCAGGGTTCAACTTCATCAATAGGTATTGGATCAAACTCAGAGAATTTCATTAAGCCTCTGAGTGTCATAAACTGTTCATTCTGTTTGTTTATATGATCTGAATAAATTTTAAACGTATCATAACTCTCTTCTCTAACAGATTGTTGAAGTTTAGAAATTGTAAGTGGATTTAACATATGAGCCTCACCATTTCTTCTCCATTTATACTCACCACCAAATTGGACTGAACTAAGTTTTCCTTCAGAATTAAAGGCTTTTTTAATTCTTGTTGCTATTTCTTTCTCTAATACATACAAACCAACTCCCTCTATCCTAGATTGGGTATTTTTGAAATATTTATTTACGAATTTTTGTCTGAGACCTAAAGCTTCAAATATCTGAGCACCTCTGTACGAATGCAAGGTTGAGATGCCAATCTTATTCATCACTTTTAAAATTCCCTTAGCGATAGCACTATTATAGTTTTCAACAGATTTACTCAAATTATCTAGTATACCTATCTTGTGATGATAAGAAATTACTTCATTAACTAAATATGGATTTATAGCACTAGCACCATAACCAAATAACATTGAAAAGTGGTGAGGTTCTCGGGGTTCTGCAGATTCAATAACAATACCAAATTTTGATCTCTTCTTTCTATTAATCATAGAGTGATGAACAAATGAACAAGCTAGTAGCATTGGTATGGGTGCTAATTTTTTGTTAACATTCCTGTCACTGATTATTATTATGTTGTGCCCTGAATCAACCTTTGATTCAACCTTGTTTACTAACTTATCCAAAGATTCCTCTAGCCCATTATGACCCTTAGATAATTTGTATAAAGCCTTGATGGATGCGGCCTTAAAGTTCTTGTGTTTAATGTATTTTATTTTATCTAAATCTTCATTAGAGATTATCGGATTATTAATTTTTAATTTTTTTGCATGATCGGGGACTAGGTCAAAAATATTGTAATCACTTCCAACAGTCAGACTTGTGTCCGTAACAATTTCTTCACGTATACCATCAAGAGGGGGATTTGTAACTTGAGCAAATAACTGTTTAAAATAGTTGTAGATAAGTTGAGGTTTTTTTGAGAGAACAGCCAATGGAGTATCAGTACCCATTGATCCAATAGATTCTTTTCCTTTCTTACACATAGGAATAATGATGGTATTAAAGTCTTCTTTTGTATATCCAAAAATTTTCAATCGGGTTTCAAATCCAATCTTCTCATCCGGGGTTCTGTTTCCTGTGTACGGAACTTTACCAAGTTGTAAAGTATTTTCATTAATCCATTTTCTATATGGATTTTTGTTAACAATATCATTTTTTATTTCTTCATCCTCAATTATCCTTCCCGCGTTCATGTCAACAAGAAACATTCTCCCTGGTTCAAGTCTACCATGTTTGTCAATGTTTTCAGGATTAATATCAATAACTCCAGTTTCTGACGACATAACAACATAACCATCTTTGGTAACGGTGTATCTAGACGGTCTTAATCCATTTCGATCAAGTAGAGCTCCGATATACTTGCCGTCAGTAAATGGTATAGAAGCTGGTCCATCCCAAGGTTCCATTAAACAAC
>CACLUN010000003.1 GCA_902610105.1 uncultured Bacteroidota bacterium | reverse complement strand
TTGCCGCAAAAAATAAAGTAGTTACTCAGATGGGTAACCAGGGCGGATCAAGTTCTGGAGTGGTTAAAATTCAGGAATGGGTAGATAAGAAAATGATTGGAAAAATTAATAAAATTTATGCTTGGACTAACAGACCAGTATGGCCTCAAGGTTTTGACATGAAGGATAACAGTGAGGTAAAACCTCCCAATTTAAATTGGGATTTATGGCTTGGACCTGCTGCTTCCTCAAAGTATACATCACAACTTCATCCATTCAATTGGAGAGGTTGGTGGGATTATGGTACAGGTGCCTTGGGTGATATGGCATGTCACATATTGGATGCTCCATATAAAACCTTAGGCTTGCATTATCCAACAGATGTTGAGTGTAGTGTAGGACAGGTATTTGAACAAGCTTGGAGCCAAAATTTTGTTCCTAAAGGTTGTCCAGCGTCATCAATTGTTACAATCAATTTTAATAAAACTGAAAAAAATGACTCAAAAATCCAACTAGTTTGGATGGATGGAGGTTTAAGACCCAGCCACCCAGAAGCTATACCAGCAGATGATTTCTTGGGTGAAGTAAATAGTACAAATGGTGTTCTTATGGTTGGTGAGAAAGGTGTGATTTCATGTGGAGTGTATGGATTAGAACCTAAGCTTTACAGAAAAGGTAAAGAAACTATTGTTTTTAAAACACCTGACAGAAGTAATTTGGATCACAATCATCACATGGAATGGATTAATGGAATTAAAGCTGGTTATGGAAGTGATGAGTATAAGAAGATTACTGCTCCATTTGAATATGCAGGTCCATTTACAGAGACTGTTCTAATGGGTAATTTAGCCATCAGGTCCTACATGAGTATGGGTAATAAAAAACCTGAATATTTTGATAATAAATATCACACATCTGAGTATTCAAAGTTTGTTGGGAGAAAAAAGTTACTATGGGATGGAGAAAATATGAAGATTACAAACTTCGATGAAGCTAATGAATTTGTTGGTAGATTTAGAAGACCAGGTTGGGAACTTTAAAATGAAAAAACTTTTATTTTTTTTTACTTTGATTATTTCATTTTCGTGCTCTAATGACAAGGATTGGGTTCTTTTATTAAATGAAAATGATTTAAATGGTTGGCATTATTATAATGATAATGGAAATAAAATTGGTTGGAGCGTTGAGAATGGTATTCTATCCTTTGATCCTACATTAGCTAAATTTAAAGTTGATTCACTCGGTAATATTCTAACTGAAGATGATGGTAGTCCCAAAATTGAAAGAAATGATATTGTCACTGATTTAGATTATGAAAATTTTAAGATTTATTTTGAGTGGAAGGTTGATTCTCTCACCAATAGTGGCTTTATGTGGGGTGTAAAAGAGGGTGATCAATATGAGGAGCCATATGTTACTGGACCAGAAATACAGATTATGGATAATGAATACCCAGATGGTGTAAAAGCAGGTAGTTTGTATGGAATGGTATATCCTGAAGAAGATATGTCTAAGCCAGTTGGTGAATGGAATTCATATTTAATTACCATAGACTATAAAAATAATTTTGGAAATGTAATTTTCAATGGAAAAGAGGTTGTTAATTTTCCAGTTTCCGGTCAAGAATGGGATTCCATGGTCGCTGGCACAAAATTTGCTAATTGTAATGAGAAGCCTTGGGATAATTGTGAGTTTGGAAAATTTAAGTCTGGAAAAATATGCTTACAAGATCATGGTGGAAAAATTTATTTTAGAAATATAAAAATTAAAGAACTAGAACTCTAGATTTATGCAAATTAAAAATTCAGCGAAGGAATACGATGTTATAATCGTAGGTTCTGGAGCTGGTGGTGGTATGGCCACAAAAATTTTATCTGAAGCTGGGTTGTCAGTAGCAGTTGTTGAGGCCGGTCCTCATTATGACCCAGCCAATCCAGAGCAAATGACTCAGTTAAAATGGGCATGGCATTCCCCAAGGCGTGGAGCTGGAACCAGAAGGTTCTTCGGTGATTATGACCAAGCATATGGTGGTTGGGAAATTGATGGTGAACCCTATGGTCAAATTGGTGATACTGATTTTAAATGGTTTAGATCTCGTATGCTAGGTGGTAGAACAAACCATTGGGGAAGAATTTCCTTAAGGTTTGGTCCAAATGATTTTAAAAGAAAAAGTATCGATGGTTTAGGTGACAATTGGCCAATTTCTTATGATGATATTAAACCTTATTATGATAAGGTTGACAAATTAATAGGAGTTTTTGGAACAAAAGAAAACATGTACAACGAACCCGATGGATTTTTTCTCCCCCCCCCCGAAACCTAGACTACATGAGCTCTTCTACATTAAAGGTGCAAGAAAAAGTAATGTTAAAGTTATTCCATCAAGACTTTCTGTCGTAACTAAAAGAATCAATAATGACAGAGGGGTATGCTATTACTGTAATGGATGTGCCAGAAGTTGTAATGTTTACGCTGATTTTTCCGCAGGATCTTGTTTGATTTTTCCAGCTCAAAAATCTGGTGGTCAAATTGATCTTTATGTAAACTCAATGGTTCGAACTGTAACTACAAACGACGAGGGTAAAGCCACTGGTGTTTCATTTATTGACAAAGAAGAAAATAAAGAATACAAGTTAAAAGGTAAAGTAGTGGTATTAGCAGCTTCTGCGTGTAGTTCAGCAAGGATTCTTCTTAATTCAAAATCAAAACAGCATCCTAACGGATTAGGAAATAGCAGTGATTTAATAGGTAAGTATTTGCATGATTCAACTGGAGGAGATATGATGGCGTTCTTACCTGAGCTTATAGATAGAAAAACATATAATGAAGATGGAGTTGGAGGCATGCACGTTTATTCTCCTTGGTGGTTAGATAATAAAAAACTAGATTTCCCAAGAGGATATCACATTGAGGTCTGGGGAGGTATGGGTAATCCAACATACGGAACAGGTTTTAATGTTAATAGTTTCAATAAATTTTTTGGAATTAATAAGGCTGGTGGATATGGAGATGTCCTAAGAGCTGATATGAAAAAGTATTATGGATCTACAATCGGTATTTCTGGAAGAGGAGAGTCAGTAGCTCAAAAAACAAACTATTGTGAAATTGACCCAAATAAAGTTGACAAGTATGGCGTTCCAACCTTGAGATTCAATTATAAATGGACAGAAAACGAGGTTAAGCAGGCCAAGCATATGCAAGATACTTTTGAAGAAATTATTCATAACATGGGAGGTGTTCCACTTTGGGGAAAGCCTGGCAAAGATGCTAATTATGGTTTAAATAAACCTGGATGGATAATTCATGAGGTTGGTACTACGAGGATGGGTAATAACAGAAAAACATCAGTAACTAATGAATTTGAAAGGTTACACGATGTAAATAATGTTTATGTTGTGGATGCGGGACCATTTGTTTCACAAGCTGATAAGAATCCGACATGGACAATTTTAGCACTTGCATGGAGGTCATCAGAACATATTGTTGAGCAATTTAAAAAACAAAATTTTTCATAAATGAAAAGAAGAGATTCATTAAAAACTATGGCTTTAGCATCATTAGGTGCTAGTATATTTTTGGAATCATGTTATGGCATAAGTAGGGAGACCATTTCCAGATCACTCACTAGATATGAATACGGTAGAACACCTGAAGAAAAAGCAATTGATGATAAACTTTTTGCTCAAAAATTCTTTACTAATGATGAGTTATTGACTCTAGATAAATTATGCAATATAATTCTACCACCTAATGAATTTGGATCAATAAGGGACGCTGAGGTTGTACAACTAATTGAATTTATGGCCAAGGATATTCCATCATATCAGGAACCATTAAGAAATGGTTTAATGTGGATTGATAAAGAATGCGAAACAAGATTTAACAATACATTTATTGAGTGTCAGCTCTCCCAACAAAAAGGAATTTTAGATGAAATTGCTTATTATGATCCTAATGAAAATATGGATGACCAATCTGAGCCAGTTCAATGGTTTAATCTAGTTAGAAATTTAACGATGACTGGATATTTTACATCCGAAGTAGGTATAAAAGAGCTAGGTTATAAAGGTAATTTTCCAAATGTTTGGGATGGTGTGCCTCAAGATGTACTTGATCAATATGATTTAGAGTATGACAAAGAATGGTTGGATAAGTTCATTGATCAATCTAAAAGAAATATAACTGCGGAGTGGGATGATGATGGAAATCTGATAACATAAAAAAAGCCACCCAAAGGATGACTTTTTTTAAATTACTTTTTTCTATTTAACAGGAGCCTGATAATCATAATACCCCTCAACAGGAATCATAAGATGAGCGTATTTAGTTCCTGCATACATAACATATGGTGCACCGATATTAAAATCTGTTGTTTGACCATCAAGTGTACTTGGATCAGCAGGAAATAACATTAAATGAGCTCCTGACTCAATCCACTCTCCATCAGCTTTAGCTTTTTCTATTCCTTCTTCATCTGTAACTAAGTACATTCTGTTATCTTCACCAATATCTCCGTGTAACATCCATGCCCAACCATCTACTTCAACATCAGGTACCTCGTCAGCCATAAAGGCTTGAAGCCATGCAAATGAAGCTGCATCCCCAACCATTGGCATAGCTTCATGAGGATCTTTCCATCCGTTTTCTGGATCTGAAGGTGCTCCATTTGGATTACCAGACATAGCTGTCCATCCATTTGTGCCCTCTCTTAGAATTGTACCGTCCGTATCAACTACTGTGCACTCAGCTGCAATAAATGAAGGCGCTGCTGTACTGTAAGCCCAAATTTTCCATTCAGCAGATGTATGTGGTCCCTCAGGTTCACCATTAGTTTCAACTTTTTCAACAATTGCTGTTTCGCAAGAAATTAAAAAAATCGTAATCACAAATAATAATATTTTTTTCATAGTTTAAATTTTATTTAAATATAAAAATTATAATCCTGATAAAATTTTTTCCAGTGCCTTATTAAATTCTTCGTCAGTAAACTCATTACCATAAAGAAGAGTTGAAAATCTAGCAACTTCAGCAGCAATTTGGACAGCGGCCTTAATTTCATCGTCGGTCAAACCCGCTTTTTTAGCAAAAATAACTTGTGCTTTAATACAATATTCACATCTTATAGCTGCTGATGCAGAGATTGCTGCAAGTCTTGCTTCTTTTGTTGTTGTGGGGCCTGATGAAAAAAGTTTATTCCAATCAGCAAAATATTGGGCTGCTTCAGCTGCAATTAATTTTGGATACATTCTATTAAATGGACTTTTTTCAAGAAATTCCTCATAGCTTGGTTCGTCAGTTTGGCCTATTGCATTAAATGATATAAATGCAAGACATATTACTAGTATATTTTTTTTCATTTTTGTTTGATTTATTTTTAATTAAATATAAAAAAACTCCTTTAAAAGGAGTTTTTTGTGGTACCTCGCAGAATCGAACTGCGGACACAAGGATTTTCAGTCCTTTGCTCTACCAACTGAGCTAAGGTACCATTGAATTTTTGCAAAACAAATATAAACGTTTTAACTATAAATGTAAAGTTTGAAAAAAACTTGTTTAATTTTACAGTAATTTTATGAATCTTCTCATTGACATAGGTAACAGCCTGACTAAAGTTGCAATTTCAAACAAGAAAAAAATAATCAAAGAATTTAAATTCAAAAAATTTGAAGTTTTGGATTTGATAAATATAATTAGTGAATATAATATCACGTTCTCAGCTCTTTCGAATGTTTCTAAACCTGCTGATAGTTTAGTTAAAACTTTGAAAGAGAAAACAGTTTTTTTTTCATTTAATAAAAAGATTAAACTACCATTTATCTTGAATTATGACATAAACGAAGTTGGACATGATAGACTTGCTTTGATGTGCGCTGCCAAAAGAGAATTTCCTTATGACAATGTTTTAGTTATTGATTTAGGAACCTGCATCACATATGATATTAAATCAAGCGATAATATCTATAATCCAGGTGGAATTTCACCAGGTCTAAATATGAGAATTAAGTCTGTCTCCAAGAATGCATTTAATTTGTTTGACACTAATCTTGATTATCCAAAAAAACTGATTGCTGATGATACCAAAACATCTTTAGATATTGGTGTTATTGGTGGTGCAAAATTTGAAATTGAAGGCTTTATAAAGCAATATCAGAGTCTTTTTGATAATTTAATTGTTGTAATCACTGGTGGAGACTCAAAATTTTTGTCAGGGAAAATAAAAAACACCATATTTACAAATTCAAATTATATATTTAAAGGACTAGATTATTTAATTGAATACAACAAGTAAAATGTATAGAATACTCCTTCTACTTATTTTCATTTCATCATTTTCATATTCACAGAAATCTAGTTATTCTCCATATTCCTATTTTGGCGTTGGGGATACAAACTTTACCGCTACAACTGAAAACCAAATGATGGGAGGTAATACTGTTTATTATGATAGTGTTCATCAAAACATGAACAATGCTGCATCACTTTCTAAATTAAAATTTGTAAACTATTCAGTTGGTGTTGGGCTTAAAAACACCAGTTATCAAACAGAATTAGATAGAGAAAAATCTACTGCAGCTGGAATCAATTACATATCAGTTGCGATACCAACTAAACTGTTATCTTTTTCCTTTGGTATAAAACCACAAACATCCGTTGGTTATCTTCTAGAAAATGACGATAAATCTAAGACTCCACCTGAGCTGAATAGATTTACAGGAAGTGGTGGTTTAAGTAACGCTTTTGTCTCTATAGGATTTGAGTTATTTAAGAATTGGGGATTTGGAGTTTCAAGCTCATATGCCTTTGGAAATTTAAATCATTATCACACCAAAATTTTAGAAAATATTGAGTTATATACAAATGTGGCAAGTGAATCATCTGTGAGTGGTCTAGATTATAACTTTTCAACCGTTTATCAAAAAACCTTTAGAGAAAAAATCACAATGTACACAGGTATTATATATCAGCCAGATGCAAATTATACCTCACAAAACAGGCAAATGATTGAAACTATTAATCCTAATGGAAATTTTGGAGGAGATACTCAAGAAATTGATTTAATGTCAATGGGTTTAAAAGAAACAGAGATTAAAATTCCAAAAAGTATGAGTTTTGGACTTGGATTAGGTGAAGATAAAAAATGGTTTTTAGGCATAAATTATAAGATGACTGATTCTGGAGGTTTTAAAAATCAATTAATGTCATTGGATAATATTGAATTTAAATCGTCACAGACTTATTCAGTTGGTGGTTTTTTTCTACCAAAGTATGATTCATTTACAAATTATTTTAATACCGTTACCTACAGAGCGGGTGTTAGGTATATGAGTGGAGGGTTGTATGTTAATGGCCAACAAATTAATGAAATAGGGGTTAATCTTGGTTTTGGCATACCTCTTGCTGGTATATCAAGTGCAAACCTGGGTTTTGAGTTTGGTCAAAGAGGAACTAGCAAGTCTAGTTTGATAAAAGAAAATTTTTTCAGTATTAAGCTGGGAGTATCTTTAAACGATTTGTGGTTTGTTAGGAGTATGTATAATTAACTAAATTTTAATGAAATATCTTTTATTAGTTCTGGCATTTTTTTTTGTAAACTTTATTTCATCACAATCCTCTGATAATTGTTTATCCAATTTGTCAATATTTGCAGAATATTATAAGGTAAAAAATTATGATTCTGCATACGAGCCGTGGATGCAAGTAAGAAGAAATTGTCCTCAAATAAATGTAGCCATTTATACTTATGGAAAGAGAATGCTTGAAAACTTCATTAAAGAGAGTTTGAAAAAAGGAGTTGAAGGAGTTGCAGATGCGGAAAAATATCAACAAGACTTATTAAAACTCTATGATGAATGGCTTATTAATTTTCCTGAATACCGTGGAAGAAAGATAGTTGGAGAAATAATTTCTAATAAGGCTCAGGTGATGGTTGATTATAAGTTAGCATCAAATCAAGAAATATATAATATTTTTAATATGGCATACACCCAAGATAGATCTAGTTTTGATGATCCAAAACCCTTGTATAATTATTTTAAAGTTTATTTTCAATTATACAAAGATGGCTCTGTTTCCATGGAACAAATTTTTGAAAAATATGAAGAAATATCAGAAAGGTTTGAGGAGGTAATTGATGGTTACTCTAAGCAATTAGATAAGATAATAAAGAAAGAAGACTCTGGTGAGAATCTATCATCAAGAGAAAAATCCAACAAAAGAGCATTTGGCATAAATTCATCCGCTTCAACAACTTACTTAAAAAATCTAAATGCAATTATTGCTAAGGAATCAACTTGTGAAAATTTAATACCTCTTTACAGAAAAAATCTTGAAGATAATAAGACAAACCCTGTATGGTTAAACAGAGCAGCTAGCAGAATGGACAGTAAAGATTGCTCAGATGACCCTTTGTTTGTTGAATTAGTTGAATTATTACACAATTTAAACCCTTCTGCAAACTCTGCATATTATTTAGGATTATTAAACGATAAAAAGGGTAATATTCAAGAAGCGTTAAACTTTTATAATGAGTCAATTGATTTAGAAACTGATAACATAAAAAAAGCTAGGATTTCATATAAGATTGCTACAAAATTTAAAAACACAAAGCAGTTTTCAAAGTCCAGAAGTTACGCTAGATCCGCCCTTGAATTTCAGCCATCATTGGGAAGAGCATATCTATTAATTTCTAATCTATATGCCTCCAGCGCTAATAATTGCGGAACATCTCAGTTTGATAAAAGAGCTGTTTATTGGCTTGCAGCAAAGGAAGCTAGAAAAGCAGCTTCAGTTGATCCAACAATTAGAAGAACCGCCATTAAAACAGCAGAAAGTTATGAAGGCAGAGCACCGACAAAAACTGATATTTTTACTGAAGGTAATGCAGGTGCTGTAATATCTTTCAAGTGCTGGATTGGATTATCAGTTACGGTTCCTTCATTATAGCATTTTGAAAAATTTTATTTGCATTATTGCCATTTCCTTTTTATCATGTGAAAATAATTTTCAGGACGTTTTAGAAATAAATAAAAAAAGTAAAATACCTGCAGGCGTTACTAATAATTTTGTTTTAAAATATTCTGACTCAGCAAATGTTATGGCAATTCTTGAGTCCCCCAAAAACATAGATTTCACAAACCAGCCTTTTCCATTCTCAGAGTTTCCAAATGGATTGAAAATTGAGTTCTTTGATTTATATAATGGTTCAACCATTGTAAGCTCAGATTATGGAGTTGTTTATTACCAGACCAAAATGGTTAGTCTTAAAGGTAATGTTAAAATTTTATCACCTGATGGATCATCTATTACGTCTCCTCAAATTTATTGGGATCCTGATGAGGAATGGTTATTTACCGAAAAAAATATAGTTTTTTCAGGAAATGATTATGATATTAGAGCTACCAAACTAGACGCAGATAAATCATTTAAATTATTAAAAACCGGTCAGTTGAATGGTAATTTCTTATTTGAAGACAATTAATGAAGTATTATAAAATTTCTGAGTATTTATACCTTGTCATAGGTTTAGTAATTTTAGTTGATTTAACCTTTTTTAAAGACTCAGTTATTGAAAATTTACATCTATTATTTTTCTCAATATTATCTTTTTCAATGTATTTGTTTAGAAGATATTACAGGGTTAAGTTTAATAAAAGAAATAAAAAGAACCAATAGCCTAAAAGATTAATAAAATTTAGTTATGGATTCTTTAACTAATATTTGTATTTTCGTTACCCAATTTTAGAGTATGGCAGTCTTAGGTAATCTTAGAAAAAATTCATTCGTTCTTATTGCTGTAATTGGAATGGCTTTATTTGCTTTTGTAATTGCAGGTGTATTTGATGGTAGTGGTTTTCAATCTCAAGATCCAATAGGCAAAGTAAATGGTGAGGAGCTTTCAATCTCTGATTTCAGAAATCAATTAGAAATATTAAAAAAATCCTACAATTTTAATGATTTACAAGCCTTGACAACAGTATGGGATGAATCATTGAGAATGGAATTACTAAATCAGGAGATTTATAGTTTGGGAATCGGATCATCATCTGATCACTTGGAATATTTTTTATCTCAAAGCCCTAGTTTTAACTCTGATGAGCGTTTTATTGATGATGCTGGCCAATTTGATGTAAATAAGTTCTCAAATTTTATAGCTGAGCTCAAAGAAATTAATCCCGATGCTTATTTTCAGTGGAGTAATCAAGAAAATCAATTTAATAATCAAATTAAAGCTAATACCTATTTTAATTTGATTTCATCTGGATTAAATTCAACTTTTTTTGAAGGAAAAAAGCAATATTCCACAACAAATACAACCGCCAATATTTCATTTGTTAAAATACCTTATTCTTCTATAGCTGATTCACTAATCTCAGTAAAGAATTCTGAAATTACTAAATATATCAAAGATAACCCCGATGATTACGAGCAAGAATCAACAAGAAGTATTGATTATGTAATTTTTGACGAGTCCCCATCTAAAAAAGATGAAAATGATTTAAGATTGAGATTAGAAAATCTTTTAAACCAAAGAGAAGAATACAATCAAGTTTCAAAGCTTAATGAAGTTGTTCCTGGTTTTTTAACTTCCTCTGATTTAGAATTATTTTTAAGTGAAAACTCAGATATTCCATATGATTCTTTATATAGACCAAAAGGTTTTTTCAGCTCCGATCATGCTCAAATGATTTTTAATCTGGATAATAACAAAACTTATGGTCCATATTCAGACGGTGAGTTTCTTAAGTACTCCAAAATGATTGATAAAAAAAGAAATGGTAATGTTAGGGCAAGCCACATATTGGTTTCATATCAAGGTGCTCAAGGTGCCTCTCCAGAAATTACAAGGAATAAATTGGAGGCAAGAAGTGAAGCTAGTAGAATTCTAAAATTAGCCAGATCAAAACCCGATAGTTTTTCAACTTATGCTTTAGAATTTTCTGATGGCCCATCCAAATCAAATGGTGGAGATTTAGGTTTTTTCCAAGAGGGTATGATGGTTAAGCCATTTAATGATTATGTTTTTTCTAATAGATTGGGTAGTATAGGTTTAGTCGAAACTGACTTTGGTTTTCATATAATCAAGGTTGTAGCAAAAGAAGATGTTGTTTTAGTTGGAACAATAGGATTAAAAAATATTCCATCTGATAGAACAAGTGATTCCATATTTAACATTGCTTCTAAGTTTGAAATCGATCTTGGAAAAAGTATGGACATTAATAAAACAGCTGATGATTTAGGTTTTGAAGTTAAATCCTTAAAAAGTATTGGAGAATTAGATCATGATCTTCCGAACATGGAAAATCAAAGGAGATTGGTTCAATGGTTGTTTAATGAAGATTCAAATGTTGGTGATTATAAGAGGTTTGATTTGTCTAAAGGAGGTTTTGTAATTGTACAGATTAATGACAAACAAGATAAAGGACTGATGCCTACTCAATTAGCTACATTGACGGTATTACCAATTTTAAAAAATCAGAAAAAAGCCAAAATTATTATCAGTGAAAATAAAAATTTGACAACTCTAGAGGAATTATCAACTAGTAATAGTTTGGAAATTATTAACGTATCAGCCTTAAATCAGATCACACCTGTAGTATCCCAGGCTGGTTATGAACCTAAATTAGTAGGAGTTACATATAGTCTTAAAGTTGATGAAACTTCTCTTTTGATTGAAGGAGAGACTGGAGTATATATGGTCAAGTTGAATAGTTTAAATAATGCTGATGTAATAGAGTCATACTCAGCATTTGAAAATCAATTGACAAGTAAATTAAGAACTAATCTTGATTTCAATATAGTTCAGAGCTTAAAAAAATCTGCTGATATTGTTGATAATAGGAGTGATTACTATTAGAAAAAATTATCCTTATAGTTCCAAAAAATATTTAAATAAAAGAATAAATAAATTAAAGATAAGCAGAACTTTATTCCAGATCCAATCAGAACTCCTAACAAAGAACCTAAAGCTGGTTTTATGGCATCTAATAGATTCTTTTTATTTATCATTTCTCCTGTGATTGCTCCTAGAAATGGCCCAAAAAGTATCCCAAAGGGACCTAAAATTATGAGTCCAATAACTAGTCCAATTGAAGCACCGATTAAACCCCCTTTTGAACCACCTAGTTTTTTGACTCCAACAATTGGGATTATATAATCAAAAGCAGAAATTAATACTGCAACAATCAGAGTAATTATTACAAAATATAAGTTAAAATCAACAGCACTAGTCAAGTTTAAAACGAATATACCAAACCACGATGTCAAAGGCCCAGGTATTAAGGGCATGAAACTTCCAGCTATTCCAACCATACACAAAATAACTCCAATAAATAAGAGGATTAAATCAAACATAATAATTTATACAATTTTTGTAATTTCATAATGAGTGAATATCACAAAAATAATATTAATAAGTTTAATACTAGCGTCATCATGTCAAAGTAGATTAGATAATAAATTAATAAAAACTAATGATGATAAAATTACTTGGAATGAATTAGATGAATTTCCGTCTGTAAAAGAGTGTAATGATTTTAATGACTCTAATCTTATCAAAGAATGCTTTGAATCATTTTTGTCAAATCAAATAATAGAAAAACTAGATTTATCTCAAGTAATTATAAAAAAACCAATAAACGATACTTTAACTATTTCTTTACTTATTAATAGCTCAGGAAAAGTTATGATTTCAAAAAAAAATATCCCACAGAACATTATTGAAAACATTCCAAATTTTCAAGTTTTATTAAATAGTTCCGTTGATTTATTACCCAAAGTTTTACCTGCAACTAAAACAAATTTGGGTATTTCAGTTAATTCTAAATTTGAGTTACCAATAATTGTAAAATCAAAATAGGGTTGAAAAAAATAGAAAAAATAATTTTAGGCATTGATCCAGGAACAACGATTATGGGTTTTGGATTAATAAAAGTTATAAGTAAAAAAATGGAATTAGTTGAAATGGATGAATTAAAGCTTGTTAAAGTATTAGACCATTATGTCAGATTAAAACTAATTTTTGAAAAAACAATCGAATTGATTGATAAACATAAACCAGATGAAATTTCTATTGAGGCTCCTTTTTTTGGTAAAAACGTTCAATCTATGCTAAAGTTAGGAAGAGCACAGGGAGTTGCTATGGCAGCGGGTCTATCGCGACAAATTCCAGTTACTGAATATTCTCCAAAGAAAATTAAAATGGCCATAACCGGAAATGGTAATGCTTCAAAGGAGCAAGTTGCTAAAATGTTACAAAATGTATTTAATATTAAAGAATTACCTAAAAATTTAGACTCAACTGATGGCTTGGCTGCAGCTGTATGTCACTTTTATAATTATGAGAGCCTTTCAATTGATAAAAAATATTCAGGGTGGAATTCATATATAAAAAACAATCCAAAAAAAATAAACTAATTTTTGACAGGATTATATTTACATATTCCATTTTGTAAACAGTCATGTCATTACTGTAATTTTCATTTTTCAACTTCTCAAAAGAACAGAGACAAAGTTTTAGATGCAATTAATAAAGAAATCAATCAAAAGGCATTAGAGTTTAAAGATAAAATTTCAACAATATACTTTGGTGGTGGAACACCAACTCTTTTATCTGAGAAAGAATTAAATATAATTATTGAAAATATTCTCAAAAAGTTTGATGTCGAGAATAATATTGAAATAACAATTGAAGCAAATCCTGATGATATAACAGAAACTAAGATAGCTAGTTTGTCAAATTCAGTTGTTAATAGAATAAGCATAGGGGTACAGTCTTTCATAGATAAGGAATTAAAATCTATGAATAGAGCTCATGACTCAAAAAAAGCTATAAAATCTGTAGAAATGGCAAGAAAATATTTCCATAATATTTCAATTGATCTTTTATATGGTTTACCAGAATCTACTTTAGAGTCATGCAATTATAATTTAGATATAATTCAAAACTTTGATTTAAATCACATATCTGCTTATGCCTTAACTATTGAGCCTAAAACAGCTTTACAATCATTCGTAAAAAAATCTATAATTGAAATGCCTGATGAACAATTAGTTTATGATCAATTCAAATTAATAAATGAAAGATTAACTAAAAGCAGATTTATTAATTATGAAGTATGCAGTTTTGCAAAAAAAGATTTCTTTTCACAAAATAATTCAGCATACTGGCTAAGAAAAAAATATATTGGAATTGGACCATCAGCTCATAGTTTTGACGGAAATTTTAGAAGTTGGAATATTTATAATAATAAAAAATACATTGACCATATAAATAAAGGAATGTCTTACTTTAAG
Organism: uncultured Bacteroidota bacterium; assembly: GCA_902610105.1. The sequence goes on along the minus strand of CACLUN010000003.1, from coordinate 16,336 downwards.
AAAGAAAAACTAACAAAAATTGATCATTATAATGAATATATAATGACCGGTTTGAGAACAATTTGGGGTATTTCACCCGAATATATTGAATCTAATTTTAACTTAAATTTCAGAAACTATTTTTTGGATAAAATTCAGAAGCACATTGATCAAAAAAATGTAAAAATCAAGGATAATATTTATCTCACTACAAATTCCGGGAGATTTTTGGCAGATGGAATTGCATCTGATTTATTTTTAGTAAATCTTAAATGAGTATTATCTGTAAAATTTATAAAAATTTGAAATTGTTTCAATTCCATTGTAAAAATTAGATAATCCAAAATGTTCATTTGGAGAGTGTATGGCATCACTATCAAGCCCGAACCCCATTAAAATAGTTTTGACCCCCAATTCTTTTTCAAATTGTGCAATTATAGGAATAGAACCACCATCCTTTACAGCAAAAGGTTCTTTATTAAAAACAGACACGTAAGCTTTGCTAGCAGCAGAGAATGCTTTCGAATCTGTTGAAGTTAAATACGGTTGACCACCATGATGCTCATTAATTTTAATTTCCATTCCTTTTGGGGTTATTTTTTTCATGTGTTCTGAAAAAAGATAACTTATTTTTTTCCAATCTTGGTTACTTACTAAACGCATAGAGATTTTAGCATAGGCTTTACTAGGAATCACTGTTTTAGATCCTTCATCTGTATATCCTCCCCAAATTCCATTTACATCTAGACAAGGTCTAATAGATCTTCTTTCAACCGTGCTGTAATTTTTTTCTCCTAAAATATCTTTTATTTTTAAAGAATCCTTAAACTCATTCAAGTCAAAAGGTATAAGACTATCTTTTCTAAATCTAATCCAGAAAGATTAGTATTAGCAGCATCAAATACTTGGAGCCCGATTGTGGAGATTTGTCTACCATCTAAAAGTACAACAGTCGAGGTGTTAAATACGCTTGCTCGATCCCTAAGTGTTACGTTATATCTATTTGCACCTTGTCTATCTAAGGTTAGCCCAACAACATTGTCTAGTAGTTGAGTAACATTTGTAGTAGGTCTATTCTCGATAGTTTTTGCATCAATCACTGTAGTAGATGAAGGAGCATCCACAGCTTTTTCAGCTTTTTTAGATGCAGAAAAAACCATCTCTCCTTTATCCTGAGCATTCACAAATAAAATACTTGAAAGAACAAAAAGAAAGCTTGATAAATAGAATTTAAGTTTCATAATATATAGTTTGTTAATTATTTTCTGGGTCTAATTTAAGAATATTTTCAATTCTAAACTTGTTTTGTGCAAATTTACACAATAAATTGGAAATCTCTTATCTGTAAACATATGATAAAAGTTCTGTTACTCCCAGATAATATCTTCTGTTGAATTATACCAGTCATTGTAATTATCCGAAAACCTATTATCAATTTTTGCTCTTTTAATCTTTAAAGTTGGAGTTGCTAAACCATTATCTGGCAACCACTCATCTTTTACAAAAACAATTTTTTTAATTTTTTTATATCCTTCTAAATCTGAATTCACCTCGTTTAATAGAGATGAGAGTTTAATATTAACATCTTCTCTATTATTTTTAGCACTTTCTGTGGGAACAGCAAGTAGAATAGGCTGATCTAGACCCAACCCAACAATGCACATTTGTTGAAATTCGACAACACTCCCAAAATAGGATTCTAGAACACTTGGCTCTAAGTACTTTCCTTTGCTAGTTTTAAAAATATCTTTTACTCTTCCAGTTATGTAAAGAAATCCATCATCATCCATATAGCCTAAATCACCAGTATGTAGCCAGCCATCAATCAATGTTTCACGAGTCATCTTTTCATTTTTGTAATAACTATCTAATAAAAAGGGACCTGTCATACAAACTTCACCCTCATCAGTTATTTTTAAATCAACACTTGGACTACTCTTCTTTCCAACCGAACCTACACCTAATGGTTGAAAAGGGTCTAAGTTTGTACATACACAACAGTTTTCAGTCATTCCATATCCGTTAACTATGAAAACTCCAATAGTTTTGTACCATTCTAGTAAAGGAACAGGCATTGCGGCAGCACCTGAAACGATAACTCTCACCTTTGACCAACCAAGCGCAGCTCTAAGTTTCTTTTTAATTATTGTTGATATAATTGGTATTTTTAAAATAACATTCAATGTCTTTTGGGACATTTTTTCTAATACTTTCTCCTTGAATTTGGTGTAGATTCTGGGAACTCCCTGAAAGGTTGTTGGTTGAACATCACCTAGATTTTTTGCAAATGTTTCGAGTGACTCTACAAAAGAAATACTTCCACCGTATCTAACACACGACCACTCAATACAGATTCTCTCAAAAATATGGTTAAGAGGGAGGTATGATATGAATCTGTTATCACCAAATGTACTTACACCAAGAGGATTATATTCCTCGTGGATTTCTTTAGTATTCATTAAAGATTCATATTTTATAACAGCACCTTTGGAATCACCAGTTGTTCCAGAAGTAAAAATTATTGTCCAAACATCACTTTTCAACGGAAAATAATTTTCAGCTTGGGGCTCAAACTTATTAATAAAGTCATACCATTGAAATCCCTCTTTTACATTTGAATTTCCCTCATAATGAGGAAATGCAATGATTGGTAAATTATTAGTATCAATACCTTTTTTCATTTCATCCCAATTATTTTCAAGTTTTCCAACAAATAAGGCCTCAATATCTCCAAATTCAATTAAATGTTTCATTTCATTTGACTTCAGGGTTGGAAAAAAGGGAACCGAAATATAACCAGCCATTGTTATTGCTAGGTCAGCAATTATCCACTCACTGCAATTTTTCGATACTAATCCAATGTGGCTTTTTTCTTTCAGACCTAGGCTTTTTAACCCAGTTGCGAGTTTTCTCGCAGCTATACCAGCTTCAGCCCATGTATATTCTTTCCAGCTATCTCCGATTGGTTGTCTAAGAAAAGGTTGATTAGCCAGCTTAGTTTCACATTCATAGAATGGGAAATCGAAATGTTTGTTAGTCATGATTACAATTTAAAAAAAATACATTAAATGATTATATTAATAACAAATTAATTATTAATAAATGGATACTTCAATAATAAAAACTGAACTAAAAAATATCCAAGATCTGAGAAAATATGTTGGTAAACAGGTTGGATTAAGTGATTGGTTTAAAATTAAGCAAGCGGACATAAATGCATTTGCAAAGTTAACTCATGATGAACAATGGATCCATACTGATTTAGAAAAATCTAAAAAATATTCCCCATACAAAACGACAGTTGCACATGGTTTTTATGTATTGTCATTAGCTACAAAATTTGTGTATGAAACTTTTAACATTAAAAGTGTCAAAATGGGTGTTAATTACGGTTTAGATCGAGTGAGATTTATGAGTCCAACATTTTCAGGTGGAAATATTAGAGGTTCAATTTCATTGGTTGAAGCTAGTGTTGAGAAAGGTTCTGCTAAGTATAAAATGTCTATAACTTTTGAGCAAAAAGCTCATGATAAACCTGTTTGTGTGGCCGAATTTCTGGCTATGGCATATGAATGATAATATTCTAATTTTAAAATAGTTTTTTTGCAATAACTTTAATATTTAGTATTTATTTTATGAATTTTTTAAAACTATTCAATTATTAATGATTTAGTGATCTAAACACAATTAATAAAAATTATATTTATTAAAACAACAATTATGAAAAATTACATTTATGCATTAGTATTTACGTTGTGCGCAACATTCTCCCACAGCCAATACTTTTTTATTGCCGAGCTTGAATCAGAAAATCAAAGTGAAACATTGGATATGTTTGATATGTGGATGTCTGCTACGAAGGATGTAATGGGTAAGGATCTAAATATGGTCACTTTTCAAAAAGAATTATCAAATACTCATTTTTTTGTAAGAGTATATGAAAGTTTACAACAGTGGGTAGATGAAGATAATATGTCAGATGAAGTTGGAGCTCAGGTATTTCAGAAGCTTAGTGGAGTTGAAAATATTCAGGAAAAATTTACAGCTATGCAAAAAGCTACTGACTTTAAGGGAGCTAGATTGTTCGAATTGGTACCAGAGCTAAGTAATATGTCTCCTTATTTTGCAATGTCAGCTGATGAAAAAAAAGAATATAAATATAGAAGAGTGGTTCTCTACGACCTAACTGATGCTGGAGAACAAGCATTTCTTGCTAATCAAAAATTTTGGATTGATGCTGACAAAAAGTTAGGAGTAGATTACTTGTATGCATTAATGAAGCCAGTATTTGCAACTGACGCTGACTATATGTTAGTTTTACTTGATAAATCTAGATTTGATTATCACAAAAATTGGCAAGAAAGAATGGATAAAAGATTTTCTGATGATGATTTTAGTGCCAATTATGAAAAAATAGAAAAGGCTCCTGTTAGCTCAGTGGTTGAGGAGTGGAACCTTAATCTATTAGAACAATACACATATTAAATAAAAATTATGAAATATATATATACAATCATTTTAGCTACAGCTTTAATTAGCTGTGAAACAGCACCCGAAGTCTCATATGGAGGAATTTTTTCCGGTGGTGAAAATAACATGGATCTTCAGCAAGGTTCAATTGAGTACGCATCTATGATTAAAAATGTTGTACTAAGCTATGCTGAGGGAAATTTTGAAGAAATTATAGAAAATTTTTCTGATTCGGTTACTAGAAGAGAACCTGGTAATGTTTTTAAGGTTGCACCAAGTATCGAAAGATGGAAAGGTTTTCAATCCAACTATGACTCAATAAATAGATCTCTCACATCTGTTATGGCTGTCAAGGTTAATGAAAATGTATCTTACGTGGATGCGCTCTTTTCTCAATCAGTATACAATAAATCTGAGGTTTCGAGATCAAGAAATTTTGAAAGATATTGGATTAACCATGAAACCGGAAAAATAATAAATATTGCTTTTGTCACTCAGGAAATTGATGAGGATGAATAAATTAAATTTATATACTATGAAAAAAACATTAATCGTTATATTAATCTTTGTTGTATCATCATGTTCAAATGAGCATCCTGATTATGCTGCAAATAAAGAGTTAGCTGAAAAATGGATTGAAACATTTGAAACACAAAATATGGACTTATGGGAAGAAGTTGTCTCTGAAGATGTTGTTGATGTTGCACCAATGTATGGAATGGGTCAAATTGATTACGCTTCATCAAAACAAATCGCCGAGTTTTATGTCAATAATTACACGGATGTAAAATTTAATAATCCAGTTTGGTTGCCTGGAATTGATACCCTAACAATGAAACCTGATGGTAGTGTGAGAGCTTACGGTGTGTGGACAGGAAAAAGTAATACAACTGGAAGAATTTTTACTTTACCCTCTTACCATAATTTTGGTTTTAAAGATGGTAAAATTATTTCAACTGGTGAATATTTTGATGCTACTGGAATGGTTAATTCTGTTGGTCCTGTTCAAAGAAGTGTTATTGTAGTTAGCGCAGATGTTAAAAAAGGAAAGTATGAAGCTTTTCAAGAATTAATGAAATCAGAGGCTGGACTGAAAACAACTAGAAATTATGAGGGTTGTAATCACGTTGAGTCATTTTTCAATGAAGAATCAAATAAGTATATCGTGATTGAACATTGGGACTCTTATGAGCTTTATAATGCATATGCTGATTGGAGATTTAACGAAGATCCAAGCGGTCTAGTCAAAGAAATGCTTCCTCTTTTAAATGGTGGAGAAAATGGAATTTCAATTTTTTCAAATAATTCTGGATATGGTTTCTACTAAAATTTATAAATAAAATGAAAAAAATACTATTACTAATAACAGTTGCAGTTTTTTTAAGCTGTGAAAATAAGACAGTTGAAGTCGAAAAGAAAGCAGGGGAGTGGCTGATGGATGGAAACTGGAATGGAAAAAAATATATGCTTTCAGATGATAAGTATGTAGATCTAGCAATGACTTTTATGGATGCATATGCTGATTTTGACCCTCAAACTATGGTAGAAATGACTACCGACATGGCAAAATTCCATCCTGGTGATGCTGCGGGAGTTTTCGACGTAGATATGAGTAATACTGATTTTATTGTTCAGAGACAATCGGATTGGGATTCTATCTCTAGAAATTATAATTTTATTATACCTTTAAAGTTAGAGGAGACTAATTCTAATGTTGTTCATGCTGGAATAGCTGAAAAAAGATTTTACAAAGATGGTAGTACAGAATCGATACTCTTTTATGAGAAAATTTGGTTTAATAATGAAGATAAAATAAGTAGGGTAGTTCAGTGGATGAGACCTAATTAACTTAATACTTTTAATATGAAAAAAATATTATTTTTATTTGTGTTAACAGCTTTAACGAGTTGTGAAACAAAAATTGTTGAGACACCAGTTAAAGCTGGTGAAATTGCTTTAGGTCCAAATACTGGTAGTAAGTATTATTTGACATCTGACGATAATGTAGATATTGTAAAAAAGTTACTTGAATCATGGAATAATATGGATCCTGATGGTATGTTTGAAGTACTTGAAGATACTATTACTTGGTATGTCGCTTCAGAAAAAAAACCTATTGTAGCTGACAAGAATTTTATAATCGAATATATGACAGCATATGATTCAATCAGTCAAGTGGTTCAAGGATACATACCCCATCAATATGAAGGTCAAACAGCAAATGTAGTTTCTGTTGCATCCAGAGAAACTAAATTTAAAAAAGATGGAACAGTTGAAGATGATCGATTATTTGAAAGATTTTTTATCCGTAATGGCAAGATTTTTCGAGTTATGGCATGGTCAGCAGCGTGGAATACAAATTAAATATTATAAAGATGAAAAAAATACTATTATTAATAACATTTGCAGTTTTTTTTAGCTGTGAAACAAAAACAATTGAAGTTGAAAGTACAGGTGGTATGATTTACTCTGGTCAGAATGAAGGAGGAACCTTTGAATTTGGTTCTGATGAAAGTACAAAAATTGCGGTTGATCTTGTTTTAGCTTATGCTGAAGGTAACTTTGATTTAATGAACGAAATGTCTGCTGACACAGTTATGTTTTTTGAGCCAAGCGTTGGTAAACAAATACCTGTTGTTCGTGACCCTAATTACACTTTTTTAAAAGAAATCCAATCTCCTTATGATTCAATTCAAAGGTTCATTTGGAATGCTATACCAATGAAAGCTGTAGGTGCTGATTATGAAACTGTTACAGTATCTTTTAGAGAAAATAGATATTATAAGACCGGTGAGGTTGAAAAACTCAGACTTGTAGATAGAATATTTATTAGAGATGGTAAGTTTTTTAGAGTAAATCAATGGAAAGGTATTGTTGATTAAATTTATTAAATTCGGTAAAATTTAAACTATGAAAAAATTATTAATATTATTTGTACTACCACTTTTTTTAGCTTGTGATACTGAAACCGTTGAGGTTAATAGTCAAGTTGGTAAAGGTTTGTTTGGAAATAATCAAAATAAATTATATGCTGGTTCCATGGATTATGCTGAAACTACACTTGATGTTTTACAAGCATATGCTGATGGAGACTTTGATTTCATTATGGAAAAAATGGCTGATTCTGTAAGATTTTTCCCCGATAAAGGTGGAGAGGTAATATCATTGGTTAATCCGTTTAATGATTTTCTTGTTTCGTTGCATGAATCATATGATTCTATTTCTAGGAATCCTTACAATGTTACATCAGTATCCTCAGGACTTGACAATAGCTCTACTATTGTTTCAGTTCCATTTACCGAAATTAGGTATGCAAAAGATGGTTCTATTGAAAGAGATAGAGTTTTCGAAAGATTTATTTTTAATTCAGATGGAAAAATAATTCGTGTAAATAAGTGGTCATCTGAATTAAATTAAAAATTAATTATATGAAAAAAATTTTATTACTTACACTTTTAGGTTTATTTATCCAGTCTTGCGAAACTACACAACCTGTTGTTGATGAAGGTCCTGCTCCTGGTTATTTAGTTACTGCTGATGGAAAAATTGATGCTCGTGATGCAGATCCTGCTAATCTAGCAATATGGGAAAAATATATGGATGCCCATAATGAAAGAGATTATGAAACAATCATGTCAATGAATCATGATTCGATAGTTTTAAACTTAGATGATGGAAGAGATATTTTTGGTTCTGATGATCATCTAGCTGTATTGAAGGAATATATAGCAGTAGGTAATCCAACGTGGGAGATATATTTCTCGTATACCATGAAAGTCGATGGCCAAAATGGAGAGTGGGTTATTGCCGGACACAGGTTAAATGAGACAATTGATGGTGTTGAGTCTAACCCTTGGGTAATTACTGATACCTTTATTGTCGAGGGCAAAATTAGAAGAATTATTGCTTTCAGAAAAATTAATAATTAGCCTATTGTTTTAATAAATACAAAAAGGGAGTTATTTTAACTCCCTTTTTTTTTGTACTTTTTTAATATGAATAGAAAAAGTACAATCGATGAATTTTTAAATTATATTGAAAATCGTATTGAAAGGGCAGATTATAAAAATTCTGTTCATAAAATAACCTTTATGACTACTGTTCATGTAATTAAAAAAATTATCGGAGAAAAATAAGCTATGAAAAAAATTATTTTACTAATTATAGTCTTAACACTAGCTTCATGCAACATTAATAATGAAGTTAAGTATATAAATAAAGACTATTCGATTGAAGTTAGATTAGATGATTTGATGTCAAGAATGACTTTGGAAGAAAAAGTCGCGCAAATGGTACAGTTTGTAGGATTAAACTATATAACCGATGCCGATCGTAACATGACAGCAGAACAAATTTTAAATAGTGATAGTAGAGCTTCATATCGTGGTTTACTAAAAAAAGACATTGCCCAAATGGTTGCCGATGGTAAAATAGGATCTTTTTTACATGTTTTAACTCTACAAGAGGCAAACAGATTACAACGATTAGCTCAAAAATCTAGATTAAAAATTCCTTTGTTAATTGGTATTGATGCAATCCATGGAAACGGAATGGTAGCTGGAACAACAGTTTATCCTTCTCCGATATCAATGGCGTCAACATTTGATGAAAAAATTGCCTTTAAAATTGGTCAAGAAACTGCATTGGAGGTAAGAGCCCATGGTTCACATTGGGCATTTACGCCTAATGTTGATGTTCTTAGAGATCCTCGTTGGGGAAGAGTAGGTGAAACCTTTGGTGAAGATCCACTATTAGTAGGAAATTTTGGTGTTGAAATGATAAAAGGACTACAATCTGATGATTTTTCAGGACCTAACAATGTGATTGCTTGTGCTAAACATTTTGTTGCAGGCTCTGAGCCTATCAATGGTTTGAACGTATCTCCAATGGATATTTCTGAAAGATCTATGAGAGAAATATATTTAAAGCCATTTAGAAAAGCTGTGGATGCTGGAGTTTATTCAGTTATGGCTGCTCACAACGAAATAAATGGAATACCTGCACACATGCACAAAGAACTACTTACTGATGTGATGAGAGATGAATTTAAATTTGACGGGTTCTATGTAAGCGATTGGCTAGACATAAATAGAATAAACAGCCTGCATAAGATAGCAAAAGATTTCAAACAAGCTATTTATTATGCTGTTGACGCAGGTATGGATATGAATATGCATGGTCCAAACTTCTTAGAGAATGTTGTTGAATTAGTTGAGGATGGGAAACTAGATATTGAAAGAATTGATTTCGCTGCCAGGAAAATTTTATATGCTAAATTCAAATTAGGTCTTTTTGAGAATCCTTTAGTCAACCCTGCTGAAATAGAAAAAAATGTTTATGTACCAAAACATTTAAATACTGCCTTAAATGCTGCTAGAAGATCAATAGTGTTATTAAAGAATCAAGATATTTTACCATTAGATAACAATAAAGGTAAAAGAATACTTGTAACCGGACCAAATTCGAATAATCATTCAGTTCTCGGAGATTGGGTTTTTGATCAACCTGAAGATAATGTAATTACAATCTATGAAGGAATAAAATCCATCGGTGAAAGTAAAGGTTTTAAAATAGATTATTTTGATTCTAATAAGGACATAAGGTCTATTTCAGATCAAGACATTGCAAACACTGTAAAGTATGCAAAAAACTATGATCAAATTATTGTGGTTATTGGGGACAATTCACAAAGAAATCTTAAATCAAAAAAAACAGCGGGTGAAAATATGGGAAGAGCAAACCTCAATCTTGCTGGTAAACAACTTAAATTAGTTAAAAAGCTTAAAGAATTAAACAGAAATGTAATTGTTGTTTATGTTAACGGGAAGCCAATCGCTGAACCTTGGATAAGTGATAATATCCCTGGAATTGTGGAGTCTTGGGAATCTGGTAGCATGGCTGGTCAGGCCGTAGCTGAAGTACTCTTTGGTGATGTTAACCCAAGTGGTAAATTACCTTTGACATTTCCTAGAAGTGTTGGACAATTACAAATGATATATAATCATAAACCATCTCAATACTTCCATAAATATGCATTTGAAAAAATAACTCCTTTATATCCATTTGGATACGGACTTAGTTATTCAAAATTTGTTTATTCAAACTTTGAAATTTTTAGAGAAAAAAATGATGAATTAATTAGTTTAAGTGTTGAGTTAAAAAACGATAGTAATGTCGATGGAGAAGAGGTCGTTCAATTATACTTTAATGACAGCTATAGTTCAGTTACAAGGCCTGTAAAAGAGTTAGTTTCATATAAAAGAGTTTTTGTAAAAGCTGGTGAAACAAAAATTGTAACACTTAATATTTCTGTAAAAGATTTAGCTTTTTATGACATTGATATGATTAATTGTGTGGAGGAAGGCGAATTTCAGTTTATGATTGGAGGATCCTCAGATTCCAAGGATCATTTAAAAAGTTCTATCAATATTGAAAAAAGGTATGAGTTCTAAAATATATCTCTTAATTTTTTTAGTAATTGTTTCTTGTTCTAACGGACCAACGAATGAAATTAAACCTAAAGTTATTGCTTACTATACTGGAAATGGTGAAACTATTAATGAATTTAATTTAACAGGCGTTGATCAGATTATTTATAGTTTTTTACATCTTAAGGGAAATGAATTAGCTATTGATAATGAAGTTGATAGTATTAGTTTATTGGGTATAATAGATCAGAAAAAGAAGTATCCAAATCTAAAAGTCTTAGTATCATTAGGTGGATGGGGTGGATGTAAAACCTGCTCTGATATATTTAACAGCAAACAGGGAAGAGTCGATTTTGCAAAGTCTACAGCTAAAATAATTAAAGATTACAATGCAGATGGAATTGATTTAGATTGGGAATATCCCGCAATTCCTGGACCTCCTGGTCATGCTTTTAGAGATGAGGACAGAGATAATTTTACTGATTTAATCAAACTGCTTCGTGAGTATATGCAGCCCAATGATATTCTTAGTTTTGCAGCAGGTGGATTTAAAAGTTTTATTGATAAATCTGTTGATTGGGATAAAGTCACACCACTCATTGACAATGTTAATTTGATGACTTATGATTTAATAGGTGGTTATTCAAAAGCGACAGGACATCATACATCATTATACTCAACTAAAAACCAGGAAAGATCTGGTGATTATGCCATAAAATATTTGAAATCAAAAGGAGTTCCCGCCAATAAAATAGTATTGGGTGCTGCTTTTTACGGAAGAATTTATAAAGATGTTGCAAATGTTAATAATGGATTGTATCAAGCTGCAAATTTTAAAGGAGGAGTAAATCAAAATAATTTTAATGAAGTAACTAAAGATTTTAATTTTTTTTGGGATGATACTGCTCAGGCACCATATGCGTATGATAAAGAAAATCAACTATTCCTTACATATGACAATGAAAAATCCATTGAACTTAAATCAAAATATGTTAAGGAAAACAAGTTACATGGAATAATGTTTTGGCAATTAATGAATGATAAAAGAAAGGACGGTTTATTAAAAGTGATGATTAATACAATTAACGAAAAAGAATCACAAGATTAACTTTCTTTTTTCCAAAACGCAATACCACCAGCTTGTTTTCCAACTTCAACCGAGCTAACCAATTTAAAAGACTCTAAGTCTATTATATCAACAATACCTGGTTCTCCTCCAATTCCCTCCACAGAAATGAAGGCATACTTGCTGTCAGTTGAAATAGCAATTCCGTGTGATACGCTAGTTGTATTTTTTATAATTGCTAACTCCTCTTTGTTTTCAAGATTCCATATAGCAGTTTTTCCTTCACTTTTTATAGTTCCGACTAGTAATTTTCCATTTGGTGTGATTTCTAAATTGTATGGACCCTTACCGGTCTTGAATCTATCAGAAACTTCCCATTTATCTAAATTAACCTCAATAACTTCATCGGAGCCATTGCCTGCTATATACGCAATATTTTGGTTAGGATGGGGAATAACCCAAGTTGGTTTTACCATTGAATGTTTCATGTTTGTCATTGAACTCATCATAGCCTTCTCCTTGTCATTATTCAACATATTATCTTGCATATTTTTATTCATCATTTTACCATCCATCTTTTTCGGACCCATCATCTTATTCTCTAGATCTAAAACTCTATTTACTTTAAGGTCAAGTGCATCAATTTCAAACAACTCTCCTGACATCATCGCAACAGAATATTGGAATAATCCATCAGGTGATAATCTTGAACCATGAGGCATAGAGCCAGTAGTAATTTTCGTTATTTCAGTCATTGTTTCTGGATCAACCACTGAAACATTTGATGGTTTCATACTACCATGTAAGTTAAAATTTACACAATATAAAAATCCAGTAATAGTTGAAATTTCCATCGAGGCAGGAAATAATCCTAGAGTAGTTCTTGCCACTGCTTGGTTAGTTTCAGTTGAATATTTAACCAAGGTTCCAAAGGGATTGCCATGAGCGAGAGATATGTACCAAAAATCTCCACTTGGATCAACAGTGATTCCGTGAGGGCCTTCAATTTCAGCAAACATAAATCCTACATCAATCCTTTCTGCTTCAACTGCTTCATTTCCATCAAATTTTATTAGAGAAACTGTGTCCTCAGATTCAGAGGCAACATATGCATAGTAGTTCTGCCCTAACGCAAATAATGGAATCAATAATACTATTAAATTTTTAATCATAGTTATTCAATTGGTGGACTTGCTAAAATTTGTTGGAAATCCAGTAGATCGTCAGCACCAAATGCTTCTTTCAGAGTCTGATCACTTGAAAATTGATTTGTCTTTGAATTATCATCTTTCTTTTCTAATAATTTTAATGCACCAATACCAGTATAAAAGTCAGAATAGAATATATTACCCTTGAAATATTGAGCACCCCAAAGCATGGTTGAGTTAGCAACATATCCATCTGGATGCCCAGTTCCATACTTAGCTATTTCTCTTCCTTGTTTATATAAATCACCCATTAGATCTCCGCTTATATCAACAACCCTGACTCCAGCTGTATACATTCCAATATAAAGAACATCATCTTCAACCCAATAATTGTGGGATCCATGACCTGGGACTTCATATCTTGCTACTTCAACTGGATTTTTTAAATCCGTAAAATCAATAAAGTGTAAATAACCTGCTGTCTCATTATATGTATTTGCGTCAACACCTTCTGGGAATATCTCATCTCCCATTATAACATAAAACTTTCCTGTTGATTTACTTTTAAAAGGAAATGCGGCATGATTTCCTCCGGAATCATATCTGTAATTACCTATTTCTACTGGATTTGATGGTGATCCCCCTGCAATACCATTTCCAACATCAACTAAATAAACACCTTGTTTCCAGTTTGACGAGTAAGCTATTCCATCTTCAATCCAAACATCATGAATTGCTGAACCCGGTTCATCAACTTCAAAAAATCCAACTTCTTTTGGGTTTTTAGGATCTTCAACATTAATTACATAATATTTAGCTGGGTTTGCAAATGCATTTAAAGCATACACATGATTTTCATAAATAAAAATATTGTGAACACCACCTGTTAAATTTGTTGTATACTCAGAAATAATTTCAGCGTTTGATGGATCTGTAACATCAATCAGGATAATTCCATTTTTCCTTTTGGATGAGGCTTCTCTTGATATAACACATAATTTCCCATCCTCTGATACTTTTACATCATTAACAATTCTAGCATCTACTTGAATACTGTCAATTTTTTTGATGTCTGTGGGATCCGTCACATCCCAAAAATATGCTGTACCATCCGACCCCCAGGTTCCAGAAACACCATAATCTTTTCCATCTGTACCCTCAAAAAACCAAGCATCGGAAGTTCTCCTGTCAAAGACTTCACCTAAGCCTAGCTTAACAATTTCTTTTTGAATATCTCTATCAACAGCTTTGACCTGAATAGATGAGCTGGTATTACCAAATGATGCATTAATTACATATTCTCCAGCTATATCAGCAACAAATTTTCCACTTTCGGAAATAAGTCCTGAGGCAGTTGTACTTTTATTAGAGGAAACTCCAGAAAATGAAAATTTTGGATTTATTCCACTTATTACATTTCCTTTCTTATCTTTTAATTCTGCTGAAAGATTTATTACATCTCCAGTTTTTATAAGACCACTAGAGTCTGAACTTAAATTAATTGATACCACTGGATTATTTAAAACACTAATTTTCTTAGATACAGTTTGTCCATCAAAAGATGCACTTATTACAGAACTCCCTTTTTTGATTCCCTTTAGGTTACCCAAATTATCAACTTCAATTACAGAAGGATTTGAAGACTGATATTCAAAATTTAAATCTGACTTTTTTTTACCATCTGCATAATTTGCAAATGAATTAACTTCAGCAAAATTACCCACATAAAGGTCACTACTTACATTAAAGTTAATACTAGAAGCTTTTGGATATTTAACCCCAACTAAGAATGTTTGACTTAATCTTTTCCTGTCTTCTGTATCTACACAAACTGCCACAATTTCAAATACACCTGGTTCACTAGCAACTAATAATCCGGTTGGGTCTATTGCTGCCCCAATATTGAAAGCACCATCTTTTTGATAATAAATTAATCTTTCACAAGTACTTTTATTTCCATCCAAATCTGATATAAAAGATTCAGCTTGAAAAGTATCCCCTATATCCAATATTAATCCATTTAGATTAGATTCAACACTGAGATTTTGAGAGTAATTTAGCTGTAAACTAAAAGTAGCTATTGCTATAAGTATTATTTTTTTCATTTTTTTAATTTTAGAATTAAATATTAATCGACGTATTGATTTGTCATAGAATTATTTGGCTTTAAATCTGAAACTTTGGCAACACCAATTCCGGTATTGAAGTCAGAATAAAATACATGACCTTTATAAAGTTGAGCTCCCCAAACCATAGTGTCATTTGGAATATACCCGTCAGATGTCCCTGTTAAAATATACCCTATTTCTCGACCTTGTTTATATAGGTCACCAAGTAAATCTCCGCTAATATCAACTATTCTAACACCACCTGTATACATACCTACATAGAGGATGTCGTTATCTATCCAATAATTGTGAGATCCGTGTCCTGGAAGTTCGTATCTGGCAATTTCAATTGGGTTTTTTAAATCTGAAAAGTCAACAAAATGTAAAAATCCAGCAGTTTCGTTAGTGCCATTAGGGTTAACACCATTTGGAAAAATTTCATCACCCATAACAGCATAGAATTTTCCTGTTGATTTACTTTTAAAAGGAAATGTTGCATGGTTTGCTCCACTATCATAAGTGTAATTTCCAAAAGCAACGGGATTGGAGGGTGTTCCACCTGCAATTCCATTTCCAACATCAACAAGGTAAACTCCGTCTCTCCAGTTTGATGAGTATGCTATTCCATCTTCAACCCAAACATCATGTATAGATTGACCTTCTTTTCCAATTTCATACATACCAACTTCATATGGATTTTTTGGGTCCTCAATATTTAAAATATAATATTTTTGACCTGCACTAAGTGCATATACATACTTTTCATCAATAAATAAGTTATGAACTCCTCCAGTCAAGTTCTTTGTATATTCTTTAATTATTTTTACGTCATACGGATTTGTGACATCGATTATTATTATACCATTTTTCCTATTTGAAGCACCCTCTCTACTAATTATAGCAATTTCTCCACTCGGGGATACTTTAACATCATTTACAGTTCTTGCATCAACTTGTACGCTATCAATTTTTTTTATGTCAGATGGATCAGTAACATCCCAAAAGTAAGCAGTACCATCTGCTCCCCATGTCCCAGTTACAGCATAATCTCTTTTATCAACACCCTCAAAAACCCAAAAATCTGATGTATGTTTGTCATTAACAGAACCTGCACCTATTTTTTTGACTTCTCTTTGA
>CACLUN010000002.1 GCA_902610105.1 uncultured Bacteroidota bacterium | reverse complement strand
CAAAAGAATTCTATCAACATACTTTTCAAAAACTTTTTTGTAATTACAGCTGGACTTATTATATATTGCCTTGTTGGATTTAACCTTATGTATCCAAGTGAATGGATAATTGAAGGTGTTCTCGGATTGCCATCACCTGGGTTAGATGCTGAGGCTGCTGCTGATCTTTCTTACAATGAAGGTTACACTTACTGGACAGATTTCCTATTCCAAGGAATGTTTGCCGCTACTGCTGCAACAATTATTTCTGGAGCAGTTGCTGAAAGGATTAAAATAGGCTCATTTATGCTTTTTGCTGCGTTATACGTAACAATTGTATATCCTATTGTTGGTTCTTGGCAATGGGGAGGTGGATTCTTCAGCGAAATGTTTGGATTTTATGACTTTGCAGGTTCTACCCTTGTACACTCTGTAGGAGGATGGGGTGCGCTTGTAGCTATCATATTCCTAGGAGCTAGAAAAGGTAAATTTGGTAAAGATGGTGAAGTTTTAACAATACCAGGTTCTAATATACCATTGTCTGCTGCAGGTGTCATGATACTTTGGTTAGGTTGGTTTGGATTTAACGGAGGTTCTGTACTTTCCGCTGATCCAGCACTAACTTCAGTAACTCTTGTTACAACTTGTCTAGCTGCTGCTGCTGGTGGATTGTCCTGTGCTCTTACCTACAAAATATTTTTTGGTAAAGCCGACATCATGATGTTTATGAATGGTGTATTAGGCGGACTAGTAGGAATCACTGCTGGAGCTGACTTAATGTTGCCTACAAGTGCTATTCTAATTGGAATTGTCTCAGGTCCTGTAGTTGTATATAGCTCTTACTTTCTAGAGAAATTAGGTCTTGATGATCCTGTCGGTGCAGTTCCTGTTCACCTTTTCTGCGGAATATGGGGAACATTGGCTGTTGGAATTTTTGGAGCTTCTGCTGGCTTTGATCAGTTTATGAGCCAATTAGCTTGTGTTGGTATTGCAGGTGCATTCTGCGTGGTATTTGGCTCTGCATTAGTGCTACTTACTAAAGCTGTTGCTGGATTAAGGGTCTCTGCTGAAGAAGAAGAAGAAGGCCTTGATATGTCTGAGCATTCAGGAAGTGAAGCTTATGGAGATTTCCAACTCACAGGCAAGAAATATTTTTAATTTTAGCTAATAATATTAGATGATAATATCCATAATAGTTTGTTAGTTGTTTAAAATTATTGTCTAATTCTTTGAAAGGTTGTCACATGGGGCAACCTTTCTTTTTTTATAAGGATCTAAAATTAAAGTCATCAACAACCTTTTCTGCTGAATCCAAATAATTTTTGTCATTGCTCGCGTAAATAATAGCTCGTGAAATATTTATCAGTATTCTCTTACTACCAATTGTAGAATTTGCAATTGTTTGTTCAAAATCTCCACCCTGAGCTCCAACTCCAGGGATGAGTAAAAAATTATTTTTTGCTCTATCTCGAATCTCCTTAAGATAATCAGATTTTGTTGCTCCAACGACATACATTATTTTATTTGAATTATCCCAGGACTGAGATTTTAATACAACATTTAAATATAAATCATTAGGGATTTGAAAATCATTTGAACCCTCATTTGATGTTAGCGCAAGTAATATGGCGTATTTATTTTCATATTTTAAAAACTCTGTGACTGAATCTTGACCCATATATGGTGATAGAGTTATGGAATCAAAATTCATTTTTTCAAAAAAAGCTTTAGCATACATTGACGAAGTATTTCCTATGTCAGCTCTTTTTGCATCAGCAATTGTGAACAAGTACGGATGATTAGTTTTAATGTAATGAATTGACTTTTCCAAGGAAGACCAACCATCTTTTCCTCTGGCCTCATAAAAAGCTGTATTTATTTTTACAGCCACTATTTTTGAGGATAATCTTTCAACTAGTGATTTATTAAAATCAAAAACAGGGTCTTCAGAATTTAACAAATGCTTTGGAATTTTATTTAGGTCCGTATCTAATCCTAAACATAAAAATGTTTTCTTGGAAATTATATTTTGTTCTAATTGATCTAAATCCATTTTATAAATCTTCATTTTTAATCAACTCTGAATCTTGAACAATTTTAAGTTCTTCTACAAGTTTATCTATATCGCCGTTTACTATATTTTGTAAATCATATAAAGTTAAATTAATTCTATGATCTGTAACTCGTCCCTGCGGATAATTATATGTTCTAATTTTTGCTGATCTATCACCTGATGAAACCATAGAATTTCTTTTAGCTGAATCTGCTTCCTCTCTTTTTTTCAATTCTAATTCATAAAGCCTTGATCTTAGAACTTTTAAAGCTTTATCCAAATTTTTATGCTGTGACTTTTGGTCTTGACAACTAACTATAATGCCCGTTGGTTCGTGATGAAGTTTTATAGCTGAATATGTAGTGTTCACAGATTGACCTCCAGGACCAGTCGATGTTGTTCTTTCAATTCTTACATCTTGCATATTTAAATCAACATCA
Source organism: uncultured Bacteroidota bacterium (assembly GCA_902610105.1). The sequence goes on along the minus strand of CACLUN010000002.1, from coordinate 33,805 downwards.
AATTCTTCTGCTTCCGGTAATACAATTACAGTAGCTGCAGAGGTGTGAACCCTTCCTTGGGTTTCTGTTTGAGGAACACGTTGAACTCTGTGTACTCCTGACTCAAACTTCATGGTAGCGTAAACATCATTTCCATTAATCTCAAAAATAACTTCTTTATATCCTCCAGCTGTACCTTCATTGAAGTCAACAAGATTTACATTCCATCCCTTTTTCTCAGCGTACTTTGAATACATTCTAAATAAATCACCAGCAAAAATACTCGCTTCGTCTCCACCTGTCCCTGCCCTTAGTTCCATTACTATATTCTTTGAGTCATCGGGGTCTTTTGGAATTAACATCTTCCTAAGATCATCCTCCATTATTGAAACTTTATTTTTTGCATCATTTAATTCTTGATTTGCTAAGTCAATCATTTCTTTATCATTCTCAATTTTAATAATTTCTTTTGCCTCCTCAATATTTGCCACTATATTTTCATATTCTCTTTTCTTATCTACAATAATTTTTAAGTCTTTATATTCCTTAGAAATTTTAATATATTTTGATTGGTCTGAAATAATATCAGGTTGAGTGAGCATTTCCGATAGCTCTTTGAATCTTTCTTCAAGAATATTTAACTTTTCTAACATTTTAATATTCAAAAGTTCCTTTCTCTCCAATTATCGAAAGCTTATTGGATTTACTGTCCTCGACCCTTCCAATTATTTTAGCCTCTAAGTCGTATGAATTACAAATATCAATTATATTTTGAGCTGTAATTTCATCAGTATAAATTTCAAGTCGATGTCCCATATTGAAAACCTGGTACATCTCTTTCCATGATGTTTTAGATTCCGATTGTATTAAATCAAAAATAATGGGTGTTTTAAATAGGTTGTCCTTAATAACATGTTTATTTTCTACAAAATGAAGAACCTTAGTTTGGGCTCCTCCACTGCAATGAATAATTCCATCAATTCTAGGAACACCAACTTTAAAAATGATTTCTTTTACCACTGGCGCATAGGTTCTTGTGGGTGACAAAATTAACTTACCAATATCAAGATCATATCCTTCAATCTTATCAGTAAGTCTTTTTGATCCTGTATAAACAAGATTATTATCTAGTGAATTGTCATAAGTTTCTGGGTACTTTTCTTTTAAATACTTTTCAAAAACATCATGCCTTGCAGATGTTAAGCCGTTACTACCAATTCCACTGTTATATTCTTCTTCATATGTAGTCTTACCAAATGAAGATAAACCAACAATTACATTTCCAGAAAACCTAACAGGCTTATTTACTCGAAGATGGTTCTAATTTAAATTATATATCCTTTTAAATTTAGTACATTTGAAACTCGATGAAAAACTCCACCTTAACTAAATCAATTTCTTTTAAGGATTTTAAAAAGGAAATACTAAATGACTATAAAAATATAGTCATAAGTAGAGAAACAAGTTTACTTGGTAGAAAGGAAGTTTTAAGTGGAAAAGCTAAATTCGGAATTTTTGGTGATGGAAAAGAGTTGCCTCAAATAGCAATGGCAAAAGTTTTTGATAAGGGTGATTACAGGTCTGGTTATTACAGAGATCAAACTTTTATGTTCGCCATAAATAAATTAACTGTAAAACAATTTTTTTCAGGATTATATGCTAATACAAGTTTTGAGGAAGAACCTATGTCAGGCGGTAGACAAATGGGCTCACACTTCAGTAGTATTTTTATTGATAATAAAGGGGATTTTATTGATTTAACAAATCAGTACAACATATCCTCAGATATATCACCAACTTCAGGACAAATGCCAAGACTATTAGGACTTGCTATGGCATCAAAGCATTTTAGATCTGGTAAGTTTAATTCTGATAAACTATCCAATAATGGAAATGAAATTGCATGGGGAACAATTGGAAATGCCAGTACAAGCGAAGGTTTATTTTTCGAAACTGTTAATGCTATTGGTGTTCATCAGGTTCCAGCAATTATAAGTATTTGGGATGATGATTACGGTATTTCAGTTGATAATTCCTATCAAACTACAAAATCAAGCATATCAGAAGCTCTTAGAGGTTTTCAAAGAAATAACACTAAAAAAGGATTTGAGATATTGACTGTAAATGGATGGGATTACCCTAAACTTATTTCCACCTATGAACACGCTAACAATATTGCTAGAAATGAACATGTACCAGTAATAATTCATGTAAAAGAACTTACCCAACCAGTAGGACATTCCACTTCAGGATCTCATGAAAGATATAAATCTAAAGATAGATTAGATTGGGAAAACACATACGATTGTAATGTAAAGATGAAGGAATGGATTTTAGAAAATGGATTGTTCACATCTAAAGAATTAGATAAGGTTCATAATGAATGTAAAGAATTTGTAAAAAAACAAAAAGAGTTAGCTTGGATCTCATTTCAATCTCAAATCTTGTCCGAGAGAAATTCTTTAATGGAAATTTTAAAAAATATCATTCAAACTGAAAAATCAATTGATTTAATTGAAATTACAAATAGTTTAATAAGGCTCAAAGAAGTTGGCAGGAAAGATCTTATGAGTACTGCAAGAAAAATTTTAAGATCAAAGTTAAGTGAACAAAGCTTTATTAAACTATCTAATTGGATTAAAGAATACAAAAATGAAATTCAACCCTTATATAGCTCGTTTTTGTACAATGAATATCCCAATAATTTTTCGAATGTTAAATATGTCCCCCCTGTATATGGTGAGAAAAGCTCTATGGTTGATGGTAGGATTGTTCTTAAAAATAATTTTGATTCTTTACTAACTAAAAAATCAAATATTGTGATTTTTGGGGAAGATTCAGGGAAAATTGGAGATGTGAATCAGGGTTTAGAGGGTCTTCAAGCTAAACACGGTAACCATAGGGTTGATGATAGAGGAATTAGAGAAGCTACTATAGTTGGAGAAGGTATTGGTCTTGCCATGCGTGGATTTAGGCCAATTGCAGAAATTCAATACTTAGATTATTTGATGTTTGCCCTCCAAACATTAAGTGATGATCTCGCAACTGTTTCGTATAGAACTGTAGGAAAACAATTAGCACCACTAATAGTTAGAACTAGGGGTCATAGATTGGAAGGAATGTGGCATGCTGGATCTCCTATGGGTATGATTTTAAATTCACTAAAGGGAATGCTTGTTTTAACACCAAGAAATATGGTTCAAGCCTCAGGAATGTATAATACACTTATGTCTTGTTCGGACCCAGCACTTATAATCGAACCTTTAAATTCATACAGATTAAAGGAGAAAGAACCTTTAAATTTAGGTGAATTTACAGTTCAGCTTGGTAAGATTGAAATTATTAAGTCTGGTACTGATATCACTGTAGTATCTTATGGATCAACTTTAAAGTTGGTTGAAAAAACAATTACTGAACTAGAAAGAAATCATATTAATATTGAATTAATTGATGCTCAATCCCTAATACCTTTCGATTTGGATAAGGATATAGTAAAAAGTATAAAAAAAACAAATAAACTTTTAGTTGTTGATGAGGACTACCCAGGAGGTGCATCATCATTTATTTTAAAAGTTTTGCTTGAGGATCAAGATGGATTTAAATACTTAGATTCTAAACCAATAACACTGACTGCTAAAGAGCACAGACCACCTTATGGTTCTGATGGTGATTATTTCTCAAAACCCTCAATAGATGATATCTTTGAAGCATGCTATAGAATGATGCATGAGTACAATCCAAAAAAATATCCTAGAAATTATTAGTCCTTAATTTCGGCTATTAATTGATTTATTAGTAAGTCTGAGTTACCCTCATAGTTGATTCCTTTACTTTTCAAATCATATTTATTTAAAATGCGAATAATTTTTACTACCTCTTTAATGGAAAAATTTTTTGATGCTTTTAAATAATCATTAACAAAGTAATAATTAATTCCAAGTAATTTTGAAATTGCGTTTGGATTATCACTATTCAAGGATTGAATTTTAAATATATTAGAAAAATAATTATGTAGTGTTGCTAATATTTGTTGAATTGAATATGCTGAATTATTGGTAAAGTAATTTGAAATTTTAAAAACTTTTGAAAAATTCTTTTTTCCAATTTCATTTTGTAGTTCAAACAGGTTAAAATCATTATTAATACCAAAATGCTCCAATACAACTTTATTATCAATGTTACCCTCATTTATGTTAACTTTAATTTTTTTAAACTCTAAATTAACCTTACTTAAATTGATACCCGTCCTCTCTACAATAAGTTCAGATAATTTGTAATCTATATTAAATCCTAATCTTTCACCTAAATATTTTATCCAACCAGAGATTTTATTTTCATAAATTTTTTTAAAATCATATATAACACCATGGTTACTCAAAATATTTATTTCTTTTCTTTTTGAATCTATCTTGGCACCATTAAGATAAAAAACTATTACGCTTGACTTTGGAATACTATTAATATTGGAGGTAAGTTTTTTTAAATTTTTGAAAATTTTATTTCCATCTTTGACAATTATTAATTGTCTGTCACCCATCATTGGAAACTTTCTTGCGCACATAATGATTTCATCCATACTTGAGTCATTTCCAAAAAAAATATATTGGTTTATGTCCTTTAATTCTTCGGGTATAATTTTTTTTATCATGTGGTTAAAATCATTATGAAAAAAAAATTCTTCACTATTAATAACATAAAAATTCTGAATAAAATTATTCTTAATTTTATTCAAAACTTCTACATAATCATCTACATTTGAAATTATGTTCATGGCTGATTTAAATTTCAAAAATAAATATAACTATAAGATAAATTTTATAGACAATAAAAAATATATTTTCGATCCTTTACGAAAAAAAAATATATTATTGACCGCAGAAGAATGGGTAAGACAAAATATTATTTCTTATTTAAATAACGATCTAAAAGTTCCAGCTTCTCATATTGCTGTTGAAAAAGGTTTTAAAGTTAATGGTTTGGATAAACGTTTTGATATAGTTGTTTTTGATAGGTTAGGAAATATTAGCATATTGATCGAATGTAAATCCCATAAAATTAAATTAAATCAAAAATCAATCGATCAGTTAGTAGTGTATAATATGGAATTAAATGCACCTTATCTAATGTTGTCTAACGGATTAAAACATATATTCATAAATTGTAATAATAGTAATTTTGAAATAATTGATAATATTCCGTTTTACAGTAAGCTATGACATATGCAGTTGCTATATTAAATCATAATGGCTCAATTTTACTAAGAAAATTTATTCCTAATATAGTCAAGAACTGTCCTAATTGTGTAATTTATTTGATTGATAATAATTCTTCTGACTCATCTGTTGATTACATAAATAAAAATTATCCGGAAATAAAAATTATTAAGCTTATTAAAAATTATGGTTATGCTAAAGGTTACAATAAGGCTGTAGGATACATTGATGAGGATGTTATAATCTTTTTAAATAATGATGCTGTTTTCTTAGATCCTGATTCCTTTAATACAATTAAAAAAACATTTGAAGCTAATAAAATGATTTCTATTGCTCAACCAAGAATATTGGATTATAATAATCAGAATAAATATGAATATGCAGGTGCATCTGGAGGATATTTAGATTTTCTTGGATATCCCTTTTGTAGGGGAAGAATTATTAATAACGTCGAGAAAAATGATAAATATAACACAACTAGGGAAATTTTTTGGGCATCTGGATCATGCTTTATAATTCGAAAAAATATTTTTAAAATGTTGAATGGGTTTGATGAAGATTTTTTTTGTCATATGGAAGAAATTGATTTATGTTGGAGATTAAAGAATCTGAACCCAAACTATAAAATTATTACGATCGGAAAATCAAATGTTTTTCATATAGGTGGTGGAACGATGCAGTATGGTGAAAATAAAAAAAACTATTTGAACTTTAGAAATTCATTGGTTATGTTGATAAAAAATTTACCCAAAAAATATTTTATTTCTTCACTGTTTTTGAGGTTTTGCAGTGATTTATTTATTTTAATCTTATCTCTTTTAACATTTAGATTAGGATTATCAATAAATATTATTTCAGCATATTATTTTAATTTATTGAATTTTAGAAAATCACTTTCAAAAAGAAAAAAACAATTAAACTCTTACAAATACTTTATTTGTTTTTCAATTTTAATTAATTATTATTTTTTAGGTAAAAAAACTTTTTCCTCCATCAAATAATATTAATTGGAATAAAATTTGCTATTTTTAATTAAAACTTATAACATGAAATACAATTATATTTTACTTGTCTTAATTTTGCTTAGTTCTTGTGTTTCACAAAAAAAATATGCAGAACTTGAGGCAACAAATCAGAAAAATTTAAATCTTTTAAATTCTGCGACTGTAAAACTTAATTCCTGCCTTGACGAAAAGGCTACAGCTGAAGCTAATTTTAAAGCTCTTGAGGAGCAGGTTGCATTTTTAAAAGCTAACAATCAAGATTTAATTAATAACATGGGTAATTTGACCACCCTTTCACAAAAGGGTGCAGAAAATTTAGAAAAATCCCTTGAGAGTTTGAAAGAAAAAGATTTAGTTATCAGAACTATGCAAGATGCAGTAACAAGAAGAGATTCTGTTACCCTGGCATTAGTTACCAGCTTAAAAGGTGCCTTTATTGATATTAGTGATAATGATATTGAAATCAATGTAGAAAAAGGAGTTGTTTTCATATCAATCTCTGATAAATTATTGTTTAATAGTGGAAGCTATTACGTTTCTGAAAGAGCTAAAGAAGTTCTTGGTAAAGTTGCACAAGTGGTTTTGGATAAACCTGAAATTGAGTTTATGGTTGAAGGTCATACAGATAATGTACCAATTCAGAATGAGGTTTTAGAGGATAATTGGGATTTAAGTGTTAAAAGAGCAACATCTGTGGTAAGAGTTCTTCAAAATGATTTTAATGTACCACCAGAAAGAATGACTGCTGCAGGAAGAAGTTATTATATTCCTATTGCTGATAATGAAACATCGGATGGTAAGGCTAAAAATAGAAGAACGAGAATAGTTGTTTTACCTAAACTGGATCAATTTTATGATTTGATCGAGCAAGGTATGCAAGCAGCAATAAATTAAATTTATTTAAGTTGAAATTAAGGGGGGCAATGCTCCCTTTTTTTTATTTTATAATTTTCAATTTAGCAAACTTCAGTAGAATTTTTTTCTGACCACCTATTTTAAAGTTAATATTAGCACGAATATTATCACCCTCTCCCTCAATATCTTGAACAAAACCTTCTCCAAACCTTTCATGGTAAACCTTTTCATTTAAGTTTATATTTAATACTGGGTTCTTTAAATGCGAAATTGGATTTGTTTTTAGTTTCTTTAAATTCTTTTGTGGAAGTTTTTTTAATCTAAATTTACTTTCGTCAATTTTTTGTCTAATGTAATTATTTGTTCGGTTGACATTATTCAAGAATTTATGATCAATTTCATCAATAAATCTACTTGGTTCACAATCAATTATGTTTCCCCACTTAAACCTTTGTTCACAGTGGCTTAAAATGAGTTTATCTTTAGCTCGTGTCATAGCTACATAAAATAATCTTCTCTCCTCCTCTATCTCTTCCCTTGAATTAATACTCATTATTGATGGAAATAAATTTTCTTCAAGTCCAACTACATATACAATTGGAAATTCTAATCCTTTCGCCATATGAATTGACATTAACGAAACTTTTTCAGATTGAATATCTTTGTCTGTTTCAGAATATAATGCAACATCTTGAAGATATTTTGATAGAGAATTATCACCTTCAAAAATTTCTATTTGTTGATCAATAAAGTCATTAACTCCATTCAGAAGCTCTTCGATATTTTCAATTCTATTCATTGATTCGAGAGTACCTTCGTTTCTGTAAAAATTAATCAGTTTTGTCTTATGAATAACTAAATTAGTAGTTTCATATGCATTGTTTTTATTACTAAAGATTTTAAAACTTAGTATCAAATTTTTAAAATCCTCTAGCTTTTGTATGGTTCTTTGATTAAATAATTTTATTGATTTATTAATTCTAGAGATTGCTTCGAACATGCTAATATTATACTCATTTGATAGAATATTTAACTTATCAAGTGTTGTTTGACCAATTCCTCTGGGTGGAAAATTAATAATTCTCCTTAAACTCTCTTCGTCATTTGTGTTTTCTATAAGTCTTAAATATGCTAAAACATCTTTTATCTCTTTTCTTTGATAAAAAGATAATCCTCCAAAAACTTGGTAATCTATATTAATTTTCCTCAAAGCATCTTCTATGGACCTTGATTGAGCATTTGTTCGATATAATACGGCAAAGCTTGAGTTCTTCAATTGAAAATTATTTTTTAATTCGAAAATATTTGATGCAACGTATCTACCCTCCTCTGAATCAGATATTGATTTATTTAAAATTATTTTATCACCTACATCATTATCTGTCCATATTGTTTTATCTAATTTTAAAATATTGTGATTTATAAGTGAGTTTGCAGCTTGAACTATGTTCTTTGTAGATCTGTAATTTTGTTCAAGCTTATAACTTACTGAATTTGGATAATGTTTTTTAAAATTTAGGATATTATCAATATTTGCTCCTCTGAAACTATAAATGCTTTGTGAGTCATCACCAACAACGCATAAATTTTCATGCCTATCAGCTAAAGCTTTTACAATTAAATATTGTGAATAATTAGTGTCTTGATATTCGTCTACAAGTATATACTTAAATTTTTGCTGATATTTGAGAAGTGTCTCTGGGCTCCTATTCAAAAGTTCATTAGTTTTCAAAAGTAGATCATCAAAATCCATAACACTTGCTTTAAAACATCTTCTTACATACTCTTGATATATTTCTCCAAATAAATCTCTCTTAGATGCTTTATCAACCTCAATTAGCTCGGGATTGTTAAAGTAATTTTCAACCGTGATAAAATTATTTTTTAGTGATGAAATCTTATTTTTTATTGATTTAGCCTTATATGTATCCTTATCAAGTTTCTTTTCTTTAATAATATTTGAAATAAGCTTTTCAGAGTCATACGTATCGTAAATAGTAAAATTTGAGGGGTATCCGATTAGCGGCGCCTCTAATCTCAAAATTCTTGCGAAAATTGAATGAAATGTTCCCATCCAAATACTTCTTGAAACTGATTCGTTTGTAATTAGAGAAATCCTATTTTTCATCTCCAATGCAGCTTTGTTTGTAAATGTAAGTGCAAGTATGTTAAAAGGATCAACACCTTCATTAATTAAATGTATAATTCTATAGGTTAAAACTCTTGTTTTACCCGATCCAGCGCCGGCTACAACAATTAGTGGACCATCCTTATGAAGAACAGGAAGTTTTTGTTCCTCATTCAGATTTTCTAGATAATTATTCAATTTACTTTTGTAGTAGAATATTTTTTTAAAGTTAATAAATTAAATTTGAGAAGTGAATAATACAAAGCTAAATACTTCAATTGAATATGTTAAGGGGGTAGGAAAAATGCGTGCTGAGTTATTTAAAGAAGAATTAGGTATCAAATCATGTTATGACCTTTTAAACTTTTTCCCTTATAAATACTTAGACAGATCAAAATTTTATAAAATAAGTGAAATAAATAGTTCTAATGTATATGTACAAATATCCGGAGTCTTTAAAAATATTATCTATAAAAAATATAGAAATCGATATGGAATTGAAGCAAAATTTTTTGATGGAGAAAAAAATATCAAAGTATTGTGGTTTAAAGGATTAAGTTGGGTTGAAAAATCAATTAAAACAAATCAAAACTATATTCTTTTCGGAAGAGTAAGTTGGTTTGAAAAATCACCATCGCTTGTACACCCTGAATTTGAAAGGGTTGAACAGTTTAAATCTAAATCAATAAAATTACAACCTGTTTATTCCTCGAATGAAAAGCTTTCCTCATTTGGTATTTCAAATAAATCAATGATTAAAATTATAAAGAATCTTTTTATTTTTTTGGAAAACAAATTTGATGAAAATCTAAATGAATACCTAAATAAGAAATTTAAATTGATTTCGCCAAATCAAGCATATCATAATATCCATTTCCCTGAAAATCATGATTTATTAGAAAAAGCAAGGCATAGGTTGAAATTTGAGGAACTTTTTTTTAATCAATTAAAATTTAAATTATCTCATAATAAATTAAAAAGGAATAAAGGCTATTACTTTCCTTATGTTGGAGAGTATTTTAATAATTTTTACAATAATTATCTAAGCTTTGAATTGACAAACTCACAAAAAAAAGTTTTAAAAGAAATTAGAAATGATTTTGCATCAAATCAACAAATGATTAGACTCTTACAGGGTGACGTTGGTTCAGGTAAAACAGTCGTTGCATTATTATCTATTTTAATTTCAATTGATAACAATTATCAATCATGTCTTGTTGCTCCAACAGAAATTTTGGCATTTCAACATTTTAAAAATTTTAAAGATAAATTTGAAAGGTTAGGTTTAGTTGTTAAGTTGTTAACTGGATCTACAAAATCATCAGAAAGAAAAATACTTTTAAATGATTTAAAGAACGGATCAATTAATTTATTAATTGGAACTCATGCAATATTTGAACAAAGTGTCATTTTTAATAATCTAGGATATGCCGTAATTGATGAGCAACATCGTTTTGGAGTAAAACAAAGATCAAAAATTTGGGAAAAGAATAATCCTCCTCCACACGTTTTGATAATGACCGCTACACCAATTCCTCGAACACTTACAATGAGTTTGTATGGAGATTTAGATTTATCAATTATTGATGAACTACCACCAGGAAGAAAAGATGTTATCACTGTACATAGAAAAGATAAAAATAGATTAAAAGTTTTTGGATTTATTAGAGATCAAATTAATCAAGGAAGACAAATCTACATTGTCTATCCTTTAATTGAAGAATCCAAAAAAATGGATTTAAAATATCTGCATGATGGGTTAGAAAGCATAGTAAGAGAGTTTGATAAGAAAAAATACTCAATTGGCGTAATGCATGGAAGAATGAAGTCATCAAATAAAGACATTGAAATGAATCGTTTTTTAAATGGACATATTGATATTCTTATTTCTACAACTGTGATTGAAGTTGGCGTGAATGTCCCTAATGCATCTGTTATGATTATTGAAAATGCAGAAAGATTTGGTTTATCTCAACTGCATCAACTTAGAGGAAGGGTTGGTAGAGGAAAATATGATAGTTATTGTGTTTTAATGACAAATGATAAGATTTCTGAAGATGCTAAAATAAGAATAGATGCTATGGTTAATTCAAATGATGGTTTTAAAATTTCTGAAGTTGATTTAAGATTGAGGGGGCCAGGGGATGTTCTAGGCACGAAACAAAGTGGTGTTCTGGATTTTAAAATTGCAGATATAATTGACGATGAAAGTATTTTGATTTCAGTTTCAAATGAGGCTGATTTATTAATTAAAAAAGATCCAAAACTTAATTTAAACGAAAACTACAATATCAGAACTTTTATTTTAAATAATCCGCTAAATAAATCATGGAATGAAATTGGTTAAATTATAATTGTTACTTTATATTTACTTAAATGAATATATCATACAAATGGTTAAAAGATTTGTTAGATTTTAATCTTTCTGTTAACAATGTTTCAGATTTGCTGACAGATATTGGATTAGAAGTTGAAAAAATAAATGATTATGAATCTCCCTCAACTGATCTATCTCAATTATTAATCGGATTAGTGAAAGAATGCAAAAAACATCCTAATGCAGATAGATTAAAAGTTACAAAGGTTGATATAGGAGGAGATGAAAATCTTAGAATTGTTTGTGGTGCCCCAAATGTAAGCGAGGGTCAAAAGGTTATTGTTGCTCCAATAGGTACAAACCTAATCACTAGTAATAATGAACCTTTTAAAATCAATAAATCTAAAATTAGAGGAATTGAAAGTGAGGGAATGCTTTGTGCTGAGGATGAAATAGGTGTTGGTGATAGCCATGATGGTATCATAGTACTAGATAATAAATATAAAATCGGTGATAAAGTATCAAAAGTCTATAAAAAGTATGAAGATAAGATTTTTGAAATTGCATTGACACCGAATCGTTGTGATGCAATAAGTCACTATGGTGTAGCTAGAGATTTATCCGCAGCTTTATCCTACAGAAATAATAAAAATTATGAGTTAATTCTTCCATCTGTCTTAAATTATTCAAATCTCAGATTATCACCAGGTGTTATTGTTGATATTAAAGACTCTAGTTTATGTAATAGATTTTGTGGTGTAGTAATTAAAGGAATTAAAGTTAAACCATCATCAGAAGAAATTAAAAATAAACTTATTTCAATTGGTCTTAAACCCATAAATAATGTTGTTGATATTACTAATCTTGTTATGCACGAGCTTGGACAACCTCTTCATGCTTATGACCTTGATAAAATAAAATCAGGAAAAATTGAAATTAAAACATTAAAAGATAAAACAATCTTTAAAACATTAGATGAAGAAGAAATAAAACTATCAAAGAATGATTTAGTTATTTGCGATGGTGATGTACCAATGTGTATAGCAGGAGTTTATGGTGGTTATGATTACTCTGTCAATGAACAAACAAAAACAATTTTTTTAGAAAGTGCTTTTTTTAATCCTATATCCATTAGAAAAACATCTAAAAGACATAATATAAACACTGACTCATCATATAGATTTGAGAGAGGTGTTGATATTGACATGGTTGAATACGCTTTAAAGAGATCAGCCTTGTTAATTTCAGAGTCATGTAATGCCGAAATAATTTGTGATATTATAGATGAATATCCAGTAAAAATTGAGGAAAAGAATATTGTTTTAAATTTTGAAAAAATCAATTCTTTGATTGGATATGAAATTGATAAATTAAAAATTAAATCTATTTTGAACTTTTTAGATTTTAAAATTAATAATGTCACTGATGTATCCGTTGGTGTTGAAATACCTAAATATAGACATGATGTAAATAGAGAATGCGATGTTGTTGAAGAAATTTTGAGAATTCATGGATACAATAATATTCCAAATGATGAAACTCTCAAGTTTTCATTATCCACTATAAATAATGATAATAATAAGTTTCAAAATTTAATTTCAAATTATCTTTCATCAATTAGTTTTAATGAAATTATGAACAATTCTCTTGTCCAGAATGACTCTGATGATTTAAGTTCACAGATAGTAAAATTGAAAAATTCTATTAGCAATGATATTTCAATTATGAGAACAAACTTATTAGATGGTTTTTTAAAGAGCATTTCGTACAATATAAATAGAAAGTCTACAAAAAATAATTTTTACGAATTCGGATCTATATATAGTTTTAAGTTAAACAGTTATATAGAAAATAAAAAACTTGGAATAGCTATCAATGGAGATATAATTGAAAAATCATGGTCAAACAAATCATTCTCATCCCATATTTTTTATTTAAAAAATATCGTTCAAAATATTTTAGAAATGTTTAATTTATCATATACCGAGGATCTAAATAATAATAGATTAATTTTCAAAAATGGTAATTCAACTATAGCTGATATCCAATCAGTTTCAGCTAGAAAGCTCAATGATTTTGGAATTAAATCAAGTGTTTTTTTTGCCTCTATTGATATTGATCTATTATTTTCAAAAATTAAACCTAATTTCTTTAATGTAAAATCTGTTTCAAAATATCCTAAAGTTGTTAGGGATTTTTCATTTTTAATTGAAAATGATATACTTTTTTCCAAAATGAAAAAAACTATTCTTTCAGTTGATCCTAATATTATAGGTGATATTAAATTAAATGACTCATATAGGCCTGACAAAACAAATGGTAAAAAATCGTACTCCTTTTCTGTTACAATAAATCCTAGTGAAGAAACACTAAGTGATAAGCAAATAAAGAAAATAAGTGATAAAATTGTTAAAAGTGTCTCAAATGAATTTAATGCAGTTTTGAGAGATCAATAAATCAGCTCTCTTTGTTCATTGACTTTCGGATCATTTAAGTAGTCTCCAAATTTCATTAACTTATCAATATAACCTTTGGTGCCAATTTCAAATACTCTATTACACACAGAATTAGCAAATTCATAGTCTTGTGTAGTTAGAATAATATTCCCCTTAAAATTTATTAAAGAGTTATTTAAGGCTGTTATTGTTTCTAGATCAAGGTGATTTGTAGGATCATCAAAAAGCAGAAAGTTAGATTTTTCTAACATCATTTTTGACAACATGCATCTAACTTTTTCGCCACCTGACAGGACCTTACATGATTTTAAAGCTTCATCACCACTAAAAATCATTTTACCTAAAAAACCTCTGATATAATCCTCTTTTCTCTCTTCGTCTTCATTGGTCCATTGTCTTAACCAATCAATTAGATTTATGTCTTTATCAAAAAACAAGTCGTTATCATTAGGAATAAATGATTTAGATATAGTACTGCCCCACTTTATACGGTTATCATCAATTTTATTTAAAATAGTATCATAGAAATTTGATGTTATTTTCGAGTCTTTAGAAAATAAAACTAATTTGTCATCTTTATTTAAAATTAAATTTAGATTTTTAATTTGATTACTATATTTTAGGTTTTCGATAGTTAATATTTGATCTCCAGATTCTCTTTCTTTTTCAAAAATAATTCCTGGATATCTTCTTGACGAGGGTCTAATTTCTTGAATATTTAATTTTTCAATCATTTTCTTTCTTGATGTAGCTTGTTTTGATTTTGCTACATTTGCACTAAATCTTGCAATAAAATCTTCAAGCTCTTTCTTCTTCTCCTCAGCTTTTTTATTCTGCTGAGCTTTTTGCTTTAAAGCAAGTTGACTAGATTGATACCAAAATGAATAATTTCCTGTGTAATGAGATATTTTACCAAAATCTATATCAGAAATGTGAGTACAAACGGAATCCAGAAAATGTCTGTCGTGCGAAACAACAATAACAGTATTTTCATAGTTTATTAGAAAATTTTGAAGCCAGTTAATAGTTTCAAAATCAAGATTATTTGTTGGCTCGTCCATGATTAAGATATCAGGATTTCCAAACAAAGCTTGAGCTAGAAGAACTCTAACTTTTGTTTTAGGCTCAATTTCAGACATTTTTGTGTAGTGTAAATTCTCTGAAACCCCAAGTTGTGATAATAGTGAGGCAGCATCGCTTTCAGCATTCCATCCGTCCATTTCCTCATACTTATTTTGTAATTCACCTACTTTTACACCATCATCTTCATTAAAATCAGATTTTGAATATAAATCGTCCATTTCTTTTTTTATATCATATAAAACTTTGTTACCCATTATAGTGGTTTTTAAAGTTTCATAATCATCAAATTCATTTTGATTTTGCTCAAGTACTGAAAGCCTTCTATTTGGCTCTATAAATACACTTCCGCTATTGGGGTTAATTTTTCCAGATAATATTTTTAAAAAAGTAGACTTCCCAGATCCATTAGCTCCAATAATTCCATAGCAATTTCCTTTTTTAAATGTAACATTTACCTCATCAAAGAGAACTCTTTTTCCAAATTGAACTGATAAATTAGTAGTGCTAATCATAATTTTCGCCTAAAATAATAATTTGGTTTCATGCGATTTACATTTTGATAAATAATTTTTAATTTAATTGTATGTTTTTTAGATTTTTCCTTTTGTTTTATGTTGTAACATCGTGCGACAATAGTAAGGAGACCTTCTTTGGAGGTAAAATTTTAAACCCTTCTTCGGATAAAATTTCCTTATATGTGAATGACAATTTAATCGATGAAACTAAATTAAATTCAGATGGTAGTTTTGAAATTATTATTGACTCAATAAATCCTGGATTATTTAACTTTTATCATGATCCTGAATTCCAATATATGATCTTAGAAAAAAATGATAGTCTAAAAATTAGATTAAATACTTTAGATTTTGATGAATCTTTAGTTTATACAGGCTCTGGATCTGGAAAGAATAATTTTTTAATGGATGTTTTTTTAAAAAGTGAGCGAGATGAGGTTTTTATTAACTCAAACTTGAATTTAAAAATTGATCAGTTTAAAAGATTGGTCGATTCTTTATACAATAAGCAATTTAATTCATTTAACACATACTTATCAGAGAATAAAATATCAATACTTAGTCAAGATATCATAAGTTCTGCTATTTTATATCCTTATCTTTCGAAATTTCATTCATTTATCATACGAAATAATATTTCCTCTGAGGAGCAATCACTTTTATTTGAACCATATAACTCTATTATTGATTTTAACTCGAAGTCTCTTGGATATTTTAAGCCATATATTGATTTTATATATCTAGATATTTATAATAGGGTTAAAAATGAAATAAAATTTAATTCAGTTATTGATTTTAATCAAAAGAGGTTGATTAAAACTGATGAAGTAATAAGTTCAAGTCTTGTTAAAGAAAGAGTTTTAAGATTTCATGCTATTGGTTTCTTACTGCAAAAACAAGATGATTCAATTAACAAAAGTTTTTTAGAAACCTTCAAAAAAGTTTCTAAAAATAAGTTAGTAGATGAAGAAATATTTAATCTATATGAAAAATTAAAAGAGTAATTATTTATTTCCTTTTTTATAATCATTAAGAAACTTTTTTAAACCAATATCAGTAAGTGGATGGTCTAATAGGCTTTTAATTGATTTTAAAGGCGTTGTCACTATATCTGCACCAATTTTGGCACAATCTATAATATGCATTGGTCCTCTAATCGAGGCTGCTAATATTTCTGTTTCAAAATTATAGTTGTCAAAAATTGTTCTTAATTCTGAAATTAATCCAATTCCGTCTGAAGAAATATCATCAATTCTTCCAATAAAAGGTGAAATATATGTAGCACCTGCTTTAGCAGCTAATAATGCTTGACCGGCAGAGAAAATAAGGGTACAGTTTGTTTTAATTCCTTTTTCAGAAAAGTATTTAATTGCTTTAATTCCATCTGAGATCATTGGAACTTTTACAACAATTTGTTTATGTAAAGCAGCCAGCTCTTCTCCTTCCTGAATAATACCATCAAAATTAGTTGAAATAACTTCTGCAGAGACATCTCCATCTACTATTTCACAAATTTTTTTGTAATGATTAATTATATTTTGATTTCCGGTAATATTCTCCTTTGCCATTAAGGACGGATTGGTTGTAACTCCATCAAGAATCCCAAGAGATTGAGCTTCTTTAATTTCATCTAGGTTTGCTGTATCTACGAAAAACTTCATCTATAATTTATTAAATTTATTTAGTATATATTCAAACCACAAATCTGGAAGAATTTTCTTTAAAATTATTGAAAATTTTTGTAACGGTTTTCCTACAACATAATGAATTTTGGGGTTTTTGGTTTTTATAATACGATATATTTTTTTTGCAACTATGATTGGATCTGCACCCTTTAGTTCAACATCTTTATTCATGCTCTGATAAGTTTTAAAATATTTATTAAAGTAAACTGAATTTTTATCATTGAATGAATCAATTCTTCTACTGATCACATCAGTTTTAATATCTCCAGGTGCTAAATTCGATATTTTTATTCCATAGTCTTTAACTTCACTTCTTAATGACTCTGTTAATATTTCTAATGCGCTTTTGGAAGCGCAAAAAATTCCCCTAAAAGGAAGACCAATATATCCTGCAATAGATGTAATATTTATTATCAGACCAAAGTTATTTTTCCTCATAATTGGTAAAACTTTTTTTATTAACTCAAGTGGGCCGAAAAAATTCGTCATAAACAATCTTTCCATATCCTTTAAATTGGATTCCTCGATAGGACCTGTAAACCCTATTCCAGCATTGTTTATTAATATATCCAATGTGCCTTCTTTCATTAATATGTATTTAACACAATTGTCAATATCATCTAAAGAATTAATATTTGATTTAATTAATTCAATTTTTGTATTTAAGTATTTTGAGGGATTTCTACTCGTGCCGTACACTTTAAACTTTTTTTTAAGCAAAAATTCTCCTATTGATTTGCCTATTCCTGAAGATGCGCCAGTGATTAAAACTACTTTAGACATAAGAAAAGGGCAAGTAACTTATATCACACCGCTACGACCATATACCCTTGCTGCGTTCCCACCCTGGGGGATTAAATGGGAGCTGGTTGCATAAGCCCTGCCCAACACAAATATAGTTATGTTTTAATAAATGTTTATTATTATTTAATTTTATAGAATAATTTATGAGACTTATACTTTTTTTTTCAATTCTTGTTATTTCTTGCGGAACAAATTCTTTAGACTATAAAATTATTATTGACTCAAGTGATCAGATTTTAACCAAAAACTCAAATATTAAACTTTCTGTCAGTGAAATTGACAATAAAAATGATGTTTCAATAAGTTTTTTTTTAAATGATCAAGTTATTGATTCTAACACTAATTTGAATTTAGCTAGACTTGGTGCTAATGAGATAGTGGCAGAAATTATTGATTCTGAATCAAGCTATATAATTTCTAAAAAAATAGATATTTATAACGCCTATCCACCTGACCTGTATTCGTATAAAATTATTAATGAGTATTCACATGATATTTCATCCTACACACAAGGTTTAGAATTTTATGATGGGTTTTTATATGAATCTACTGGTTTAAATGGTTTTTCATCCCTCAAAAAGCTAGATGTATTTAACAGTAAGGTCTTAGAAAAAAGATTTTTAGATAATCAATATTTTGGTGAGGGATTAACTATAATAAATGAGAAGATTTTACAATTAACATGGAAAAGTAAAATAGGGTTTATATATGATTTAGAGTCTCTTGAAATGTTAGGTTCTTTTAATTACGAAAACAGTATTGAAGGATGGGGTTTAGCAAATGATGGAAAAAATATATTTAAATCAGATGGAACTGAGAGAATATGGATTTTAGATCCTAAAAATTTTCAGGAAATTGATTTTATTGAGGTAGTAACAAACAATAAAAAAATCAAAGATATTAATGAATTAGAAGTAGTTGAGGATAAAATTTATGCAAATAGTTGGCAATTTAATAATGATATCGGTTTAATTATTGATAAGAGTACTGGCGGTGTTAATGGAGTTATCAACTTCAAAGGACTCAGAGAAAAAGTAAAACAACATCCAGAGCTTGATGTTTTAAATGGAATTGCATACAATAAGGAAAGAAAAACCTTTTTTGTTACTGGAAAAAAGTGGGATAAGATATTTGAGATTGAAATCTTTAAGCAATAAAAAGAGGTCTACTTGACATAAATTCATTAACCTGATTTTTGATTTTTTTAATCATTTCTGGGTCGTGATGATTAATAATTATACTATCAATTAAATCAACAATTTTTACCATATCACTCTCTTTGAGACCTCGGGTTGTTATAGCAGGTGTTCCAAACCTTATACCAGATGTAATGAATGGAGACTTATCATCAAAAGGAACCATATTTTTGTTTGCTGTTATGTCTGCTAAAACCAATGCTTTTTCTGCATCTTTTCCTGTTATATTCTTGTTTCTTAAATCAATTAACATCATATGATTATCAGTTCCTTCAGAAATAATATCATATCCCTTTTTGAGTAGCTCTTGAGACATTGAATTTGCATTCTTTTTTACTTGAGTAATATACTTTAAGAATGAATCTTGCAGAGCTTCACCAAATGCAACACCTTTTGCCCCAATTACATGTTCTAATGGTCCACCCTGATTTCCAGGAAATACAGCTAGATCAACAAGATTTGACATCATCTTTAATTTTCCACTTTTAAACTTTTTTCCAAATGGATTTTCAAAATCTTTTCCTATTAAAATTAGACCTCCTCTCGGGCCTCTAAGAGTTTTATGAGTAGTTGTTGTTACCACATGACAATGTGGTATTGGATTATTCAATAAACCTTTAGCAATTAAACCTGATGGATGTGAAATATCAGCCAATAAAAAAGCACCAACTGAGTCAGCAATTTCTCTAAATCTTTTAAAATCCATGTCTCTTGAATAGGCTGATGCACCTGCTATGATCATATTTGGCTTTTCTTTTTTTGCGATACTATGTATTTTATCATAATTAAGTAATCCAGTTTCTTTATCTACTCCGTAAAACGATGTTTTATAAAAAGTACCTGAAAAATTTACACTCGATCCATGAGTTAAATGTCCGCCATGTGCAAGGTCAAAACCTAATAATTTATCACCAGGTTTAAGGAATGCATGAAAAACTGCTGCATTTGCTTGACTTCCTGAATGTGGCTGGACATTAGCATATTCAGCTCCAAACAATACTTTTGCTTTGTCAATTGCAATATTTTCAATCTCATCAACAACTTCGCAACCGCCATAATACCTTTTTCCAGGATAACCCTCTGCATACTTATTTGTTAATACTGAACCACAGGCGTTCATAACGTCAGGACTTGTAAAATTTTCAGATGCGATTAATTCAATTCCAGATAACTGTCTTTGCTCCTCTTTTTTTATTAAATCAAAAATTTTTTTGGTGTTATTCATCAGGCAGAATATTTTATATAAAGATACTTATTAACTTTGCTTGGTGCAAGAGAATATTAACATACAAAACAAAAAAGCTAGTTTTAAGTATCATGTTCAAAAAAAATATATTGCAGGCATGGTTCTGACAGGGATACAAATTAAATCAATTCGATCAAAAAAAGTGAATATTGATTATGCTTATTGTTCATTTGATTCAAATGAATTGTTTTTATATAATGTAAATTTTGAGAATTCTATTTCGAATAATAAGAATAACACGATAAAGTTATTATTAAATAAAAGAGAATTAAATAAAATTAAGAAAGAATCAATGACTCCAGGCTTGACAATTATTCCCCTTAAAATTTTTCTTTCACAAAATGGATTTGCTAAAATTCAAATTGGTATTTCAAAAGGAAAGAAAAATTATGATAAGCGTCAGTCCATAAAGCAAAGAGAGGCTAAAGTTAAAATTGGAAGAATAATGAAAAAAAATTAAATTTTGTCTTTTAACATTGGTACAAAGTTAAATTTTCCTAGAATTTTTTTTGTGTAATCATTATCACTCACTTTTTTTACTAAATACATTTCTTGATCCTCTAATCCAACAGGGATAATCATTTTTCCATTAATATTTAATTGATTTAAGAGTTCGTATGGAATCTCAGGGCAACCTGCAGTAACTAAAATTTTATCGAATGGTGCATTTTCGCTCAATCCTAAATAACCATCAGACCATTTAATTTTGTTGGGATGCATATTTAATTTAGATAAAGTTGTTTTTGCTTTTCTGTGAAGGTCAAATATTCTTTCTAATGTGTAAACCCTTGATTTCATATAAATTAAAATTGAGGTTTGATATCCAGAGCCTGTACCAATTTCTAAAACCTTATTACCAGGAAGAATATTCAATGACTGTGTTTGAAATGCAACTGTGTATGGTTGTGAAATTGTTTGATTATTTGATATTGGAAAAGCTTTATCATCGTATGCATAATCATGAAAATCTTTATCCATAAAATAATGTCTTGGAACATTAAGAATAGCTTCTAGTACTCTCTTATCTCTTATTCCTTTTGAAAGAAGTTTTTCAACAAGTCTTTTTCTATTTCCCTTTTGTTTTACAGAATCGTGCAATATTTATATTATTTAAAAAAGAAATTTAAATATATGTAAATTTGAAAATATGATTAAAGTTGGAATTGTTGGTGTTGGTCATCTAGGTGAAATTCATTTGAAATTAATATTATCTTCAATTGATTTTGATTTGATAGGATTTTATGACACTGATTCCGAAAAAGCAGATTTAATCTCAAAGAAATATCAAGTTAAATTTTTTAATAATTTGAATGACTTATCAGAAAACATTCAAGCTGTAATTATATGTACACCAACAATATATCATCATGAGATAGCTTCTTTTTTTCTAAAAAATAATATTAATGTTTTTATAGAGAAGCCAATAACCACAAATCTAACAGAGGCTAATGATCTGGTACAACTTGCAAAAGATAATAATCTAGTAGGTCAAGTTGGACATGTAGAAAGATTTAATGGGGCTTTCACAGAGGTTGAAAATCTTTTAAACCCCATGTTTATTGAAGCACATAGATTGTCAAATTATCCAGAACGAGGAACTGATGTCTCAGTTGTACTTGATTTAATGATTCACGATATTGATATTATACTATCTATAATTAAATCAAAGGTTTCAAATGTTTTTGCCAATGGAACTAAAATTA
Organism: uncultured Bacteroidota bacterium; assembly: GCA_902610105.1. Next base: position 11,621 of record CACLUN010000002.1, on the reverse strand, counting down.
TAAGTTCGAGTCCTGACATAGCGAACGCGAGAATTGAGTTTGAAAATGGCTGTGTTGCTAACCTAACAGCAAGTAGAATTTCATTAAAGAAAATGAGAAAGATGAGGATATTCCAAAGCGACGCATATGTATCAATCGATTTCGATAAAAGTAAATCCGAAATTGTTAGTATAGTTGATTATGATAATAATAATAAGTATGCAATGACAATCCATAATTCTGATGGTGATAAAAAAGAGATAAAGATTAAGTCACTTGAGAATCTGTCAAAAAACTCGATTATGGAAGAACATAGTGATTTTGCAAATTCAATTAACAACAAGCTAAAACCAAAAGTCTCATTTGAAACCGGAAAGAATGCTCTAGAGTTAGCTTTTAAAATTTTAAGAAAGATTGATTCAGAATAGATTAGAAAAAATAAAGAATAAATTGAATGAAGATATAACACTTGTGGCTGTATCTAAAACAAAGCCAGCTGAGGAAATTAAAAGTTTACATGGAATCGGTCATGTTGATTTTGGAGAAAATAAGGTACAGGAATTAGTAAATAAGCATGGTGTTTTACCTAAAGACATTAATTGGCACATGATTGGTCATCTGCAAAGAAATAAAGTGAGACAAATTATACCTTTTATTCACCTTATACATTCAGTTGATTCTATTAGATTGTTAAATAAAATTAATGAGGAAGCTAAGAAAATAAATAAAAAAGTAAATATTTTAATTCAGATTAAGATATCGTACGATAATTCTAAATATGGTTTTAGTTTTGATGAAATTGAGTATTTAATTAAAAATAGGATTTTAGATGAGTATGAATTTGTAGATGTAAAAGGTTTGATGGGTATGGCAACATTTACAAAAGATGAAAATGTCATTGACCATGAATTTAAAAAATTAAAAAAATTCTATCTAAAATATAGACCACAAGCTAATTTTTCGATATTATCAATGGGCATGAGTGGTGATTATAAGATTGCTTTAAAAAATAAATCTAATATGTTAAGATTAGGAAGTGTAATTTTTGGAAAAAGAAATTAAAATGTATGCCATAATTGATACAGAAACAAGTGGAGGTAAATTTAATGAGGAGAAAATTATTGAAATTGCAATAATTATCTATGATGGTAAACATATTATTGACACGTTTACTACATTAATAAGGCCAAATGTTAAAGTTGACTATTTTGTTCAAAAATTAACTGGAATTAAAAACAGTGATTTAGTGGATAAAAAAACTTTTAAAGATCATGCTAAACTAATTTTGAATTTGGTGAGTAATAAAATTATAGTTGGGCATAATGTCGAATATGACTATAGAATTTTAAAAAATGAACTTGAATCGTGCAATATTAAATTCTCCTCAAATACTATTTGTACAATTAAAATGTCCAAAGAGAAATATGATGATCTTAAATATTATAATTTAAATTATCTGTGCAATTACTTTAATATTAATTTGAAAAATCACCACAGAGCTTATGATGATGCCTTAGCAACACTAGAGCTATTCAAAATTCTTAAAAGTGAATAGATTAATAAGTATTTCAGGCCCAACAGCTGTTGGAAAAACTAAGCTCTCAATTGATTTAGCTAAAAAAGTTAATTCTGAAATTATTTCATTTGATTCCAGACAATTCTACAAAGAAATGTCAATAGGAACAGCTGTGCCAAAAAAAAACGAACTTGATCAAGTTAAACATCATTTTATCCAACACAAATCTATAAATGATTGTTATAATATTAATCAATTTTCTATTGATGCAAAAAAACTTATAAATGAACTTTTTAAGTATAAAAAGTATATAGTTTTAGTTGGAGGTTCATTCCTGTATTTAAAATCTATTATTTACGGAATTAATAATATTCCAGAAATTCCAAACGAATTAAGACATACTTTAAATACCCAATTTGAAAAAAAAGGCATTGATTTTCTCAGGAAATTATTAAAAGAGTTGGACCCAAAATATTATGATATTGTAGACCTAAATAATCATAGAAGATTAATTAGGGCAATTGAGGTTTGCACACATACAAACAAACCTTTTTCATCATATTTAAAAGGATTTAATGAAAAGAAATACAATCATACCTCAATTTGTTTGACATTAGAAAGAGATAAATTATATAACAACATCAATAAACGTGTTGATCATATGGTAGATAATGGATTAATTGATGAAGCTAAAAATCTTTATAAATACAAGAATTTAAATCCTCTAAATACCATCGGATACAAAGAACTATTTAATCATTTTGATGGTTCAATTAAAATTGATCAAGCAATTGATGAAATCAAAAAAAACACAAGAAGATTTGCAAAAAAGCAGTTTACATGGTTAAATAACAATGATGATCATGTATGGCTTGATTCTGGTGCAGAATTAAATGAAAATTTAAAAAAGCTAGAAAAGATATTCCTTTAGGTTTTCTTGGATCCTATTTAATATATTGTTGTTTTTTGGTTTTATAAATTTTTCACCTAAGAGTTTTTCGTACAATTCAATATATCTATTCGAAACCATTTCAACCACTTCATCACTGATTTCAGGAATATTTTGACCTTCTAGCCCTTGAAAATTGTTTATCATTAGCCATTCTCTAAAAAACTCTTTGGAAAGTTGTTTTTGCTTTTGATTTTTATTTTGTAATTCTTCATAGGTATTTAAATAAAAATATCTTGAGGAATCAGGTGTATGAATTTCATCAATTAGAGTAATTGTACCATTAGAATCATATCCAAATTCGTATTTGGTATCAACTAAGATCAAATCATTATCATGTGCAATTTCGGATCCTCTTTTATATAGATCTAAGGAAATTTGATGAATTTTTTCATAATCATCTTTATTTACCAGATTATCTTTAACTATATCGACTGGATTTATGTCTTGGTCATGTCGGCCTTTATCAGCCTTGGTTGTGGGAGTAATTATGGGTTTTTTAAATTTTTCATTTTCTTTTAAACCATTTGGAATTTTATTACCACATAAATTTCTTTTCCCAGCCATATATTCTCTGTAAGCATGACCTGAAAGATAACCTCTAACTACCATTTCAACTTTTAGAGCTTCACATTTCTTTCCTATAGAAACATTTGGGTCTGGATTGTCAATTAACCAATTTTGTACTATGTCTTTTGTTCTATTTAACATTTCAACAGCAATTTGATTAAGAACTTGTCCTTTAAAAGTAATTCCACGTGGCATAACAACATCAAATGCAGAAATTCTGTCACTTGCTATCATGATCATAATATCATCTTTTAAAGTATAAACTTCACGTACTTTTCCCTCATATTTTGATAATTGGTTTTTAAAATGAAAATCTGACTTATCTAATACTATACTCATTATTTTGGTTTTGTTAAGTTGTACGCATCAATTATACTTCTCACTAATTTATGCCTAATCACATCACTCCCGTCTAGATATATTATTTCTATACCTTCTATTGATTGTAGAATTAGATTTGCCTCTTTTAAGCCTGATTTTGCAGTCTTTGGAAGATCTATCTGACCAGTATCACCAGTTATCATAAATTTCGCTTTTTTACCCATTCTAGTGAGAAACATTTTCATTTGATTTTGAGTGGTGTTTTGTGCTTCATCTAATATTACAAAAGCATTATCCAATGTTCTTCCTCTCATGTAAGCTAGAGGCGCAATCTCAATAATTTCTCTTTTAATATAATCTTCAAGTTTTTGTAATGGTATCATATCCTTGAGTGCATCGTAAAGTGGCTGCATGTAAGGATCTAATTTATCCTTCAAGTCACCGGGTAAAAATCCAAGATTTTCTCCAGCTTCTACGGCAGGTCGTGTTAGAATAATTCTTTTAACATCTTTATTTTTTAAGGCTTTTACTGCTACTGCCACCCCAGTGTACGTTTTTCCAGTACCAGCTGGTCCAATTGCAAATACCATATCATTTTTTTCAAAAGCCTCAAGAATTTTTATTTGATTTAGCGTGTGAGCTTTAATTTTCTTTTTATTTGTTCCATAAAGTATAACTCTACCATTCTCCGGTTTAAGTAATTTATCACCATTTCCTTTTATAATTTCATTAACAGAGGATTCACTCAATTTGTTATTATTTTTAAGAAAAAATATTATTGAATCTAGGATGACACAAATATTTAAAATTTTAGAACTATCACCTTCAATCAATATTTTATCAGCTTTTGCTCTGATTTTGGTGTTTATAAATGTCTTCTTTATAATTTTTAATATATCAACTTCCGCATCAAAGAAATCAGAAGGGTGTAGTTCCTTGATGTAATATTCAAATTTTTCCAAATAAAAATGATAATTTATTTAAGTAAATTTATAAATTAAAATTTTACCCTAAGCTTAAAAAATGTCAATAATTACTTTAACAACTGATTTTGGAATTAAAGACTTCCATGTTTCAAAAATCAAAGGATTATTGAATATTGAATTAAATCAGCCTAAAATCATTGATATATCTCACGAAGTATCTCCTTTTAATTTGATTGAGGGTGCCTATGTTATTAAAAATGCTTACAAAAATTTTCCTCGGGGATCAATTCATATAGTTGATATTGATTCTGAACAAACACCGGATCAATCTCATTTAGTTATTGAAATGGATGAACACTTTTTTATATGTGCTGATAATGGAATAATATCCTTAATTTCTTCTACTATCAAGCCATCGAAAATTTTTAGGATTAATTTAGGTTTGCAAAAAAATAGCACTATAAATTCTTTCGTAAAAGTTGCTGCGCATTTACATCGAGGTGGACAATCTAATGTAATTGGAATTGAAATTTCTGATATTAAAGAATTGAAAGAGTTAAAACCTATTGTAAAATCTAATAATGAATTATCATGTAATGTTATATATATTGATAATTATGGAAATGTAATAACAAATATTACCAAAGATTTTTTTGAAAAATTTCAATTAAATAGGAGTTTTGTTATTAATGCTCGAAACATTGAGTTTAAACAAGTTTATTCCTCATATTCAGAGTCAATTAATTTTAATAAAGAAAAAAAATTCCGTGAAGAGGATGGAAAAAAAATAGCACTTTTTAATTCATCAGGCTTTTTAGAATTGTCAATATACAAGAGCAATCCTAAAACTAGTGGAGGTGCAAGTTCTCTATTTGGTTTAAGTTATGGTGATGTTATTTCAATTGTATTTAATGATTAAAATGTTAATAAATAAATTTTATATTTTTCTTCAATTACGATATCTTTAAGAATTATGAAGTTTATAATATCTTCCTCAGAATTACTAAGAAAATTACAGATATTAGGATCAATATTAAATACAAACAATACTTTACCAATTTTAGATAATTTTCTTTTTGACATTAAAGAAAGTAATTTGATAATTACTTCATCTGATCTTGAAACATCATTATCCTCTGAAATATCAATTGAATCATCAATTAACATTATGATTGCAATACCTGCAAAATTATTAATTGACATATTGAAATCATTACCAGATCAGCCATTAACATTTTCCATAAGTAACAATATATTAGAAATAAACTCTAATAATGGTAAATATGCTTTGTCTTACATGGATGGAGATGAATTTCCAAAATCAGTTATGATTGAAGATGCAAAGGAAGTTTCATTAAGTTCCAAAATACTTTTGAATATTATTAATTCCACAATCTTTGCATCTGGAAATGATGACCTTAGGCCAGTAATGTCTGGAGTTTTCTTTCAAGTATCCAATGAGAATTCATGTTTTGTAGCAACTGATGCACATAAACTTGTCAAATATGTTAGAAATGACATAAATTCTGAGAATTTAATTGAATTTATAGTTCCAAATAAACCTCTGAATATTCTAAAATCAATATTGCCTGAAAAAATGGAAGATGTTAGGATATTATATAATAAAACTAATGCAATTTTTAGTTTCTCAACTTTTACTTTAATCTGTAGATTAATTGATGGTAAATTTCCAAATTATGAGGCTGTCATTCCAAAAGAAAATCCAAATGTTTTAGAAATTGATAGACTACAGTTACTTAACTCAACAAAAAGAGCTAGTATTTTTTCTAGCAAAACAACTAATCAAGTTAAATTTGAAATAAAAGGTAATCTTTTAAAAATTTCTGCTGAGGATTTGGATTTTAATAACAAAGCTGAAGAAACTTTAGAATGTAATTACAATGGTGATGATATTACAATAGGCTTTAATTCAAGGTTTATTGTTGAAATGCTAAACAATTTATCTACTGAATTAATAAAAATTGAGTTGTCATCTCCAAATAGAGCAGGTCTAATATCTCCACTGCACGAAAACAATAGTAGTGATGCGATTACAATGCTCGTAATGCCAATAATGATAAACTAATTACAGGTAATAATCTGTTCTAATAAAATTTGATTTTTTATTATCAATTAACTTTCTAATTATATTCTTGTTTGTTGGATTGTCTTTGGAAGCAACAAAAGTTCTAATAGAAAATGATCTTAAGGCATCATGAACGCTTAAGGTTGCAACAGCTGAATCTTTTCTCCCTGTAAAAGGATAAATATCTGGGCCCCGTTGACATGAACTATTTAAGTTTACTCTGCAAACTAAATTTACTAGAGAATCAATAATGGGGCCTAATTTTTCCTCAGAGTTTCCAAATAAGCTAACCTGTTGACCATAGTTAGATTTTGCCATATAACTTATTGGGGTTGAAATGTCTTTAAATGAAATTATAGGTATTACAGGTCCAAACTGTTCATCCTTGTAAACATCCATTTTATCATTTACTGGATATAAAACGGCTGGAAATACAAAGTTTTTAAATTTTTTTCCTCCATTCTTATTAAGAATATTAGCTCCTTTTTTAGTTGCATCATCAATTAGCTCACTGATATATTGAGGCTTATTTGGCTCTGGAAGTGGGGTTAATAATGTATTGTCCCATGGCATACCTAATTTTAATAAATCAACTCTTTCACAGAATTTTTTTAAAAACTTTTCTTTTATATTTTCATGAACATATATAATTTTTATAGCTGTACATCTTTGACCATTGTAGGATAGAGAACCTGAAATACATTCATCTATAGAAAGTTGTAAATCTGCATCTTCTAATATAATAGCGGGATTTTTAGCTTCTAATCCTAAAACTAATCTTAATCTGTTTTTTTGAGGATGTAAATCTTGTAATGATATAGCCGATGAGCTATGCCCTATTAAAGCCAGAACATTTATTTTTCCCGACTTCATAATTGGAGATGCAATTTCCCTGCCTCTACCAAAAACAATATTAACAACACCAGGTGGAAATGATTTTTGAAAAGCCTCTAGTAACGGAGAAATTAATAATACACCGTGTTTAGCGGGTTTAAAAATAGCTGTGTTTCCCATAATTATTGCAGGTATGAGTAATGCAAATGTTTCATTTAATGGATAATTATATGGCCCAAGGCATAATACAATACCAAGAGGACCCCTTCGAATAAGAGCTCTCACGCCTGAATTATTCTGAAAATTTGCACCATCTCTATCAATTTTCTTGTACTCTTTAATTGTTTCAAGAATGTATTCAACTGTTCTATCAAATTCCTTTTCAGAATCCTTAAGGTTTTTTCCAATTTCCCACATAAGTAATTTTACAACCTTATCCCTTTCTAGAATCATTAAATCAACAAAGTTTTGCATGCAGTTAATTCTTTCATAAACCTTCATTGTAGGCCAAGTTCCTGTTCCATTAGCATATGCTTTATCAGCAGCCTTAAGCGCTAATAGGGCATGTTTTTCATCCATCTTAGGGGAATCACCTAATATTGTATATTCATCATTTTCAGAGCTTGAAAAAAGTGTACTGATAACTGTAGTAAATTCACCATTCCATTTACCAATTTTTCCATCTATTAAGAATGTGTCATGATGTATAGGTAAATCAAGTTGAAATTTCTTTGGGATATTTCTTTCCATTTTATTTTAATTTTTTCATATTATTCATATTCTTTCTTAATAGTAAACCAATTTTTTCAATATTATGAGAAAATGTTTTATTGTCATTAATTTTCAAAAAATTCTCATCAATCTTAATCCCACTTGGACTTGATCCCAAATGTATTTTATTGATTTTAGTCATAAAATTAGACAATAAAGGTAAACATGATTGATTAAACAAATAACATCCATATTCAGCAGTATCGGAAATTATTCTGTTCATTTCATATAATTTTTTTCTTGCAACAAGATTTGCAATTAAGGGGAGTTCATGTAGGGATTCATAATATGCAGATTCGTCTATTATTCCATTATTAACCATCGTTTCAAAAGCAAGTTCTACTCCAGATTTAACAAATGCAATCATAAGTATTCCCTTATTGAAATAGTCTTGATTTTCAATTGTTTCTTGACTTGGAGATGCTTTTTCAAAATTTGTCAATCCAGTTTCCTCTCTCCATTTAAGAAGATTTTCATCATTGTTTTTCCAATCTATCATCATTTGAACTGAAAAATTTCCAGTTAAAATATTTTTCATATGAGTCTCAAACAATGGTGTCATTATGGTTTTCAATTCATTTGATAATTTATGAACTACATACCTAGATTCATCATCTAGTCTTTTAATCATTCCTGAGATCCCATTATGCTTTAACTCCTCAGTTATTGTTTCCCAACCATATTGAATTAATTTTGCTGCAAATCTTTCATTATATCCCAATTCAACCATTTTATTAAAGCATAAAATTGAGCCAGTTTGTAAAACACCACATAATATGGTTTGTTCTCCCATTAAATCTGATTTAACTTCTGCTACAAATGATGATTCAAGTACCCCTGCTTTATGACCACCTGTTGCAACAGCGTATGCCTTTGCATAATCAAGACCTTCTCCGTAAGGATCATTTTCGGGATGAACAGCTATAAGTGTTGGAACACCAAATCCTCTTAAATATTCTTCTCTGACTTCTGTTCCAGGACATTTTGGAGCAACCATAATAACTGTTATGTCTTCTCTAATTTTAACTCCTTCTTCAACAATGTTAAATCCATGTGAATACGATAGAACAGAGTTTTCTTTCATTAATGGCATTGCTTGATTAACTACTTGGGTATGATTTTTATCAGGTGTGAGATTAATTACAATATCTGCGCTAGGTATAAGTTCATCAAATGTGCCAACTTTAAAATTATTAAATGATGCATTTTTGAATGAATCTTTATTATTTTCAATTGAAGACTTCCTTAAAACATAAGAAATATTTAAACCTGAATCTCTCATATTTAAACCCTGATTTAATCCTTGAGCACCACACCCAATAATTACAATTTTTTTGTCAAATAAAATATTTACTCCATCTGAAAATTCTTCAGACTTCATAAACCTACATTTTCCTAATTGATTTAACTTATCTTTTTCAGATAATGAATTAAAATAATTACTCATTCTTGTTGTTTTTTAAATGTTTTGAAATTTCCATTGAATTTTTTGAAACCGAAATTCTTCCCGATCTAACAAATTGTAGTAAACCATATTTCTTGAGTTTTAGGTATAAATCCTCAGTTTCTTCTCTCCATCCTGTTTTTTCTATCACGAAATATTCGGGTTTTACTGTAACCATATTTGCTCTACTTTCTTTTATTATATTTTGAATTTGTCGCTCCTCGAAAAGTGATTTTGAATTAACTTTATATAGAGCTGTTTCTAAATATATAGTTTCTTCATCTGTATGATAAAAAGCTGCGACAACTTCAATTTGTTTTTCAATTTGTTTTACTAATTTAATTATCTGTTCATTATCAACTTTAACAACAATTATGAATCTGTAAATATTAGGTATTTCAGATTCTGATGATGTAACACTTCTTATGTTAATGTGTCTCTTTAAGAATATAGCAGAAATTCTGTTTAATAATCCTACATTATTTTCAGTATATATTGATATTGTATAATTTATTTTTTTCATTACTCTAATCTAATATCTGAAACTGAAGACCCAGATGGTATCATTGGAAAAACATTTTCTTCTTTCTCAACACAAATTTCTAACAAATACGGACCATCATGTAATAGCATTTCCTTAATGGATGAATTTAAATTTTTTCTTTTTGAAACACGTTTCGCTTCAATATAATATCCTTTAGAAATTGTTACAAAATCAGGGTTAGTCATCTCTGTTGAAGCATACCTTTTGTCAAAAAACAATTGTTGCCACTGTCTTACCATTCCAAGATATTCATTATTAAGAATTACAATTTTAACTGCAGTTGATGTTTGGAATATAGTACCTAATTCTTGTATAGTCATTTGAAATCCTCCATCTCCAATTATTGCAACAACCTGTCTTCTTGGATCACCAATTTTAGCTCCCAAAGCTGCAGGCAGAGCGAAACCCATTGTGCCAAGACCTCCCGATGTTATATTAGACTTTGAGCTATTAAAATTCATATATCTACAAGCAATCATTTGGTGTTGACCAACATCGGTCACTAAAATAGAATTACCATCTGTATTTTCATTTATGTTTCTAATTACCTCAGCCATACTAATTCCTCCTTCATTTTTATTGTATTCTTTATTAATGACTTTATTGAATTCAATTTTATTTAAATCTCTAAATTTTTTAACCCATGATGAATGATTTTTAGATTTAAGTTTTGGAATAATCCTTCTAAGACTTTCTTTTGCATCACCAATGACAGCAACGTCAACCTTGACATTTTTATTTACTTCAGCTGGATCAATTTCAAAGTGTATAATTTTTGCTTGCTTAGCATAAGTCTCTAAATCACCAGTAACCCTGTCATCAAACCTCATCCCTATTGCAATTAGTACATCACAATCGTTGGTGAGTTTATTTGGTCCATAGTTCCCATGCATTCCAAGCATTCCAACATTAAGTTCATGGTTAGTAGGGATTGCTGAGACACCTAAAATTGTCCACGCTGCTGGAATTCCTGTTTTTTCAATAAATTCTTTAAACTCATTTTCTGCATTTCCTAAAATAACACCCTGACCCCAGATAATGAATGGTTTTTTAGAGTCATTAATTATATTTGCTGCATTTAAAATTGAGTCCTCAGAAAAATTTGGTGCTGGAACGTAACTTCTAATCCCATCGCATTTTTGGTATTTAAAATTATCGATCATTTCAAACTGAGCATCTTTAGTTATATCTATCAGAACTGGACCAGGTCTTCCAGATTTTGCAATGTAGAATGCTTTTGCGAAAATTTCTGATATCTCAGAGGCCTTTGTAATTTGATAGTTCCATTTTGTAACAGGGGTTGATATTCCGATAATATCAGTTTCTTGAAAGGCATCAGAACCTAGTAAATAAGATGCAACCTGTCCAGTTATACATACCATGGGGGTAGAATCAATTTGCGCATCAGCAATCCCTGTGACAAGGTTTGTAGCTCCAGGCCCAGATGTTGCTATAGCAACACCGACTTTACCAGAGGTTCTTGCATATCCTTGTGCTGCATGTGTAGCACCTTGTTCATGTCTAACCAAAATATGGTTAATTTTTTTTTCGAATTTGTAAAGTTCATCATAGACGGGCATTATTGCTCCTCCAGGGTAACCAAATAATACATCTACACCCTCACTAATTAGGCATCTTATTAGAGCTTCTGCACCGGAAATTTTTTTCATATTAATCTGTT
>CACLUN010000001.1 GCA_902610105.1 uncultured Bacteroidota bacterium | reverse complement strand
CGCATTTTACAATTTTATGAATTATGCAGATTTTGGACTTGGTACATGGCAACCAAAAAATGGATTTTACGATGTTGTTAAGGCAATGATTAGTATTGGAGAAGAAAATGGAGTTAATTTTAACAATAACTCAGAAGTTGATAAAATTGAAATTAAGAATAATGAAATTAAAGGGATTCATGTCAATGGTGAATTTAAAGAATGTGACATTATAATATCAGGTGCTGATTATCATCATACGGAATCATTAATCGATGTAAAATTTAGACAATACTCGGAATCTTACTGGAAGAATAGAACTTGGTCGCCCTCATCATTGTTGTTTTATTTAGGACTAAATAAAAAATTAAATAATCTAAATCATCATAATTTATTCTTTGATACAGATTTTGATAAGCATGCTGATGAAATCTATACAAGCCCCAAATGGCCAACAGATCCATTATTTTATTTAAATATTACATCTAAGACTTATGAACACACAGCTCCTTTAGGTCATGAAAATTGTTTTATTTTGATACCAATATCTACCAATCTGAAAGACTCAGAGGAGTTGAGAGAAAAGTATTTTAAAATTATTTTAGATAGAATTAAAAAATTGACTGGAAATGAAATTGAAAAAAATATAGTTTATAAACGTAGCTTCTGTGTTAATGATTTTAAGGAAACTTATAATTCTTATGGTGGGAATGCATATGGATTAGCTAATACATTGATGCAAACTGCATTTTTACGACCAAAATTGCAAAGTAAAAAAGTAAAAAAATTGTATTTTAGTGGACAGTTAACTGTACCAGGACCTGGTGTCCCTCCTGCAATTGTTTCGGGGAAACTAGTTTCAGATATAATTATTAATAATGAAAGAGCTTTTTGATAAAATATCCGAGGATTGTTCAAAAAATGTTACTAAATCATATAGTACATCATTTAGTTTAGCAACTAAAATGCTTTCTGCCAATATAAGACAGGATATTTATAATATCTATGGATTTGTAAGGTTTGCTGATGAAATCGTCGATTCCTTTCATTCTTACAATAAAAAAGAATTATTTGAAAGATTTGTTGATGATTTAAATCATTCACTCAAAGATCAAATCAGCTTGAATCCAATTCTAAATTCTTTTCAAAGAACCGTTCTTAAATGTAATATTGATAAAGAACTAATAGATGCTTTTCTAAAAAGTATGGAGCAGGACCTACAAAAAAAAAAATATGAAAGTTTAAAAGAATATAATGACTACATATATGGTTCGGCAGATGTTGTAGGCCTAATGTGTTTAAAGGTATTTGTTAGTGGTGACAATGATAATTATAACAAACTTAAACCATATGCCATGTCTCTTGGCTCTGCCTTCCAAAAAGTAAATTTTTTAAGAGACTTAAATGATGATTACAAGAAATTGAATAGGGTTTATTTTCCTGGTATTGATTATGGTTCTTTTGATGAAGATGCAAAAAAAAATATAATGATTGATATTGAAAAAGATTTTGACAAGGCTCTAAAAGGAATTTATATGCTTCCAAATAACTCCAAATTCGGAGTTTATGCAGCATATAAATACTATAAAAGACTTCTTATAAAACTTCATAAAACATCATATTTGCAAATAAAAAATAAAAGAGTTAGAGTTCCGAATTATCAAAAAGTTGATGTTTTGGCGCGCTCTTATGTTAGATACAGATTAAATATATTATAAATATGGAAACTTTTTTTTGGATACTATCCTTGTTGGGTGCTTTTTCGATAATGGAATTTATGGCTTGGTTCTCACATAAGTACATTATGCATGGCTTCCTTTGGTATCTCCATGAAGATCATCATAAAAAAGATCATGATTCTTGGTTTGAAAGAAACGACACATTTTTTCTTTTTTATGCCATTGTAAGTATGCTTTTTGTTCTTTCATGGGCCAAACTAGATTTTTTATATGGTCTACCAATTGCAATTGGAATTTTTCTCTACGGTTTCACATATTTTGTAGTTCATGATATATTTATTCACCAAAGGTTCAAAATATTTAGAAATATTGATAATAAATATGCAAGAGGAATTAGAAGGGCTCATAAAATTCATCACAAAAATATCCATAAAAATGGTGGTGAGTGCTTTGGAATGTTAGTTGTTCCTTTTAAGTATTTCAAATAAGCGAAACCTCTACAGCTGCAACTGCACAATCAAACCCTTTATTTCCATATTTTCCTCCACTCCTATCCAATGCTTGTTGGTAGTTGTCATCCGTAAGTAAACATAAAATAATTGGTGCTTTTCCATTAGTATTTAAGTACTTAATACCATCAAAAACTGATTGTGAAATATATTTGAAGTGAGAAGTTTCACCTCTTATTATGCTTCCAATTGCCAAAATAGCATCATATTTTTTTATAGATTGGACTTTAGAACATGCATAAATTAATTCGAAGCTTCCAGGCACTTTTAGTTCAAAAATCTCATCATTCGTAATACCAATTTTATCAAAAAAACTATATGCACCCTCCAATAATCTTTTAATTATTTCAGGATTCCATTCAGAACATACGATAGCAAACTTTTTATTTGAGCTGTTTACAGCTAATTTTAGTTTATCAAAATCTGGACTAGAGGATTTGTCTTTAGTAGACATAATTATTTGACTTGTTCTAATTTAATATCAATTAAATTAGCTTCATTCGATTTGGGAAAGTCGTCTTTAATTTCCTGAAAATATTTTTTAGCATCATTTAATTTTCCTAATTCCTTTGCTAAATCCCCAGCTTTTTGAAGAATAACAGGTCTTACGAAGCCGTTTTTTGAATATGATAAAGCAGATTCATAATAATTAAGTCCATCTTCAAACTGATTGAGTTGAACAAAGGCATCACCTATTGTTGCATAACTAAGTGATTGAAGAATTTGGTCATCAGAGGAAAAATTTTCCAAAAATTGAATAGCAAGATCATACTTTTTTAGATTATAATATGCCATACCAGAGGAGTAGTACGCAATATTAGATGCATCTGTACCTGAATAATTTTCAATTATATCAAGAAATCCGAATTTACCTTCAGCGCCATTGAGGGATAAATTAAAAAGAGAATCTTTATTGCTATCTGACTTGACTGCTAAATCAAAATACTTTTGAGCAGTAAAAATCTCTAAATTACTTTCCGTTGTTTTTGGCTGTGAGATAAATTTATCATAAGCATAATATGCAGAAAAAACTGTTAAGACAGAAAAGATTGCACCAATTATATAATTTTGATATTGATTTACAAATGTTTCGGTTTTTGAAGCACTTACATCAAGGGTATCAAAAACCTGTTTTGTAGATTCAATATTCTTAGCTTTTAAATTAGTTTTAGTTTTTACCGATCTTTTCTTATAGGTTGCCATAATACCTGGCAAAAATAAAATTTTATACGAATCAAACATGATAATTACTTAATTATTTTATATAATTTGCATGTTTATTCAGGTATAAATGATTTCAAATTATCTAAAGAAAATTTCAATTATTAATTACAAAAACATTGTTGATAAGGAATATAATCTTGATCCAAAAATTAATTGCTTTGTTGGTAACAATGGAGTAGGTAAAACAAATATCTTAGATTCGATATATCATTTAGCTCTGGGAAAAAGCTACTTTAACCTTAGGAATGATCAATTAATAAATAAAAATGAGGATTTTATGGTAATTGATGGTCTTTTTGATCTAAACGGTAAAAAAGAAAATATTATTTGTAGTATTAAAAGAGGAGATAAAAAAAATTTGAAGAGAAATGGAAAAACTTATAAAAAATTTTCTAATCATATAGGATTAATACCCGTTGTTTTAATTTCACCTTATGATAATGATTTAATAAATGAAGGAAGTAGTGAAAGAAGAAAGTTTATAGATTCTATTATATCTCAAAACAATAAAGAATACTTAATTAATTTGATTGCTTACTCAAGAGTAATTCAAAATAGAAATTCATTGCTTAAACAGTATAATAAGTCTGTTGACTTTGATCTTGATACAATTAAAATTTATGATGATCAAATAATTAAACTGTCAGAACCAATATTTATGGCAAGAAAAAATTTCTTTAACGATTTTAAAGATCTAGTTATTGAAAAGTATGATCAAATTTCAGAAAATCAAGAAAAAATTTCAATTGAATATAAAAGTGATTTATTTGATAGTGAGATCAAAAATTTAATTGAAAATTCATTTCAAAAAGATGTCATCCTACAATATACCTCATCAGGGATTCATAAAGATGATTTCATCTTTAATTTAGATGGTTCTAGAATAAAAAAATTTGGAAGTCAGGGCCAACAAAAATCATTCTTAATTGCTTTAAAATTAGCCCAATTTGAATACCTAAAAAACAAAACTGGAAATTCACCAATACTACTTTTGGATGATATTTTTGATAAATTAGACTTAATAAGAGTTAAAAGGATTGTTGAAATTGTAAATTCAACTAATTTTGGACAATTATTTTTATCGGATACTGATAGAGAAAGAATAGAAAAGGTTTTATCAAGCTTGAATCTTTCGTCAAAAATATTTGATGTATGAAAAGAAATTATAAACTAAAACCCATTAAAAACATCATTGAAAGTTTTGTTGAGCAGGACAGTATCTCTGATGGAATTTTTAATATTAAGATTCAAAAAGCATGGGAAAATGCAGTTGAAAAAAAAATACTAGACTACACCAAAGAAATCTATGTCAGAGGTGAGATTCTGTACATAAGAGTATCAAATCCGATTTTAAAACAGGAAATTTTATACAGCAGACAAAAAGTTATAAATCTAAT
Organism: uncultured Bacteroidota bacterium; assembly: GCA_902610105.1. The sequence continues at coordinate 53,511 of CACLUN010000001.1, read as the reverse complement.
CAATGAAGAGCTTGAAAAAGATTTGATTAAGAAAATTATATTAAAATAATATCTCTCTGCCTGAGAATTGAAATTCAGCTTCAATTTTTGCATTTTCATCACTATCAGAACCATGGACAGAATTCTCTCCCTTAGAAATTGCATATTTTGCTCTAATTGTATCCTGATTAGCTGTTGATGGATCAGTATCTCCGATTAAATTTCTAAACTCACTAACCGCATTATCTTTTTCTAAAACTGCAGCAACAATTGGACTTCTGCTCATATAAGAGGTCAAATCATTAAAAAATGGTCTTTCCGAATGAATAGCATAAAAAGTTTTAGCTTCGCTAAGACTAAGTTGCGTAAGCTTTAAAGCTTTAATTTTAAAACCTGCATTAGTAATATCCTTTAAGATGTCTCCGATCAAACCTCTTTCTACTGCGTCAGGCTTAATCATCATGAATGTATTTTTTGACATTTTTTTTTGCAAACCTAACAAAAACAATCAAATCAATTGTTGTAAATTTCAGATTATATTTTTTTAATGATCGACGTAACTTTAATTGGCTCTGGAAGACTTTCATTCAACTTAATGAATGAAATTTTAAATAATAAGAGATTAAAATTAAATCAGGTCTATGGAAGATCTAAATTTAGGCCAAAACATATTAACGATGATGTAGAATACACTAAAGAAATAAAAAATATAAAAAAAAGTGACTTTTATTTAATTGCAGTTTCTGATAATGAAATTTATAATGTTAGTAATCAATTTGATTCAAAGGAAGGAATAGTGCTGCACGTGTCTGGAAATACAAATATTAATGTTCTTTCAAATCATAAAAACTATGGTGTTTTTTACCCTTTACAAACATTTAGCTATGAGACTAATTTAAACTTTAGAGAAATACCAATAATTATAGAAGCAAACAATAAAATTAATCAGAAGAAAATTGAAAAATTCTCGAAAATTTTCTCTAAGAAAGTTTGTAAAATGTCATCTAATGAAAGAGCAATTTGTCACCTATCAGCCACTATAGCTAATAACTTTACAAATCATTTAGTTTTTAAGGCTGAACAAATTTTAGAGAAAAACGGAATTGATAAAAAAATACTTCAACCTCTAATCAAAGAAACTTTTAATAAGTTAGATAGAATGACAACATCTGAAGCACAAACTGGTCCAGCTTTAAGAAATGATAATTTAACTATTGAGAGTCATTTAAGACAATTAAATGAAAGTGATTTTTTAAATTTATATAAAGAAATAACTAAAAGTATTAGATCTAATGAATTATAAGGAAAAACTTAAAAAAATTAAAAACTTTGTATTTGATGTGGATGGAGTATTCACGGATGGATCAATTGTCGTGGATTCAAATGGAAATGAATTAAGAATTTTTAGCACAAGAGATGGTATTGCAGTTAAACTAGCATCAGACAAGGGATATAATATTTGTGTTATAAGTGGTGGTAATAATGAGGGAGTTAGAAAAAGATTAAATAGATTGGGAGTTAAAAGTGTATTTTTAGGTGTTGATGATAAGATTAAAGTCTTTAAGGATTATCTAAAAGAAAATAACATTGAATTGGAAGAAACATCATTTATGGGAGATGACTTACCTGATATTAAAATTCTTGAACTAGTAGGATTATCTTGTTGCCCAAATGATGCAGCTCCTGAGGTTCGAAAAATCGTAGATTATATTTCAGATAAAAAGGGAGGTAATGGTTGTGTTAGAGACATAATTGAACAAGTTCTCACAATCCATGGTGATTGGAGTATGAAATAATTAGTGATTATGAATTGGGAAAAAGAATACACTATCGTACTATTATTAAATTTGATGTATATCTTTTTTTTCTTGATTATTATGTAAACTATGCATCAAGACGATTGGATAATATTAATCTTTACAATTCTATTTATTGTAGTATATGGTTCTTACAAGACAAGAAAAAATAAAAATATTCAGTCATTTCTAAAAGGCGATAACTCGTCAAATTGGTTTACAATTGGGATTTCTGTTATGGCAACGCAAGCAAGTGCTATAACTTTTTTATCTACACCAGGTCAAGGATATTATGATGGGATGGGATTTTTACAATTCTATTTAGGTCTTCCTCTTGCCATGATTATAATATGTATATTTTTTGTTCCATTATATCACAAACTCAAAATTTATACTGCATATGAGTTTCTAGAAAATAGATTTGATAGAAAAACAAGAACATTAGGAGCAATTTTATTTCTAGTACAAAGAGGCCTTGCAGCAGGCATCACGATTTTTGCTCCCTCTATTATTCTTTCAACTGTTTTAGGAATTGATATTAAAATTTTAAATTTTTTAGTTGGATTTTTAGTAATAGTTTATACTGTTTCAGGGGGTACTAAGGCCGTAAATATTACGCAAAAACAACAGATGTTTGTGATATTTTTAGGCTTGTTTTTTGTTTTCTTTTTTTTGATAGATAAATATCCCGAAAATTTAACTATTTCAAAATTTTTGGATTATTCTCGCTCAAGTGAAAAATTTAAAATACTTGATTTTTCATTGGATATAAATAATAGATATACATTTTGGAGTGGTATAACAGGTGGTCTATTTTTGGCTTTGTCGTACTTTGGTACAGATCAAAGTCAAGTTCAAAGATATATCTCAGGTAAGTCTGTTAAAGAAATTAGACTTGGGTTAATTTTTAATGGTGTTTTTAAAATACCAATGCAATTTTTCATATTGCTGCTTGGTGTTATGGTATTTGTATTCTTTGAATTTAATACATCACCCGTTAATTTCAACCCTCAAGTCATATCCCACCTCGAGGAGAAGCATACTAATGAATTTAATGTAATATCAAAGCAGTATGATGAAATAAACTCTGAAAAAAGAAGACTTCAAGAAAATTTTTTAGTAAGTGAGATGGATTTTCCAAGTGAACTAAATTCACTACAAACAAAAGAAAAAGAAATTAGAAATGATGTAAAAGAATTGGTTTCGAGCACTGAAAATACAATTGAAGAAAATGATAAGGACTACGTATTTCTTCATTTTATATTAAACTATTTACCAAAAGGGTTAATTGGATTATTAATAGCTGTAATAATATGTGCTGCAATGTCATCAACTGCATCAGAACTAAATGCATTGGCTGCCACAACAACCATTGATCTTTATAAGAGAAATCATAATCAAAAAAAAACTGAAAAACACTATTTAGTTGCAACTAAATTATTTACTGTGATGTGGGGTATTATTGCGATAATTTTTGCAAGTTTTGGAACATTGTTCGAAAACTTGATACAACTTGTAAATATTATAGGTTCTATTTTTTATGGAACTATATTAGGAATATTTTTGGTTGCTATTTTCCTAAAAAAAGTAAAATCTAATTCAGTTTTTTGGTCAGCATGTTTATCACAGTTTTTAATATTTGTGATATTTTTCTCCACTGATATTAGTTTTTTATGGCTAAATGTTATAGGCGCATTTTTAACAGTTATATTTTCTGCTTTAACAGAAAAAGTTAATAGTTAATTATGAAGTCTATCATAAACAATTTTTAAAGTATTCATTGCATCAGGAGAATTTGCCTTTTTGGCAATTTCATAGCCTTGTTTGGCATATTTTTTTGCTTTTTTCATTTTACCTGCCTTTTCATAAATTATAGCTTTATATCTAAGTTGCCAATATTTTAAATCTTTTGAGTCTGGTAATGCAATATCAATCCATTTTAGAGCTTTATTAATATCAAGATCTTCTTCATAGAAATAAATTGCAGCTTTTTGGTAATCCGCCTTGGAAGGATTTCCTGACATAACTTCATTAATGTTTGTTATCATTTTTTCCTTGGTTAAAGCATCAATAATAAATACTGCTGCCTTGTTGTCCCATAATAAATTTAAACTAGCACCTGCATTTGAAATATCGCCTAAAGAAAGAGTGAAAGTTTCAACTGCAAATGGTAAATCATAGAAATCAGTACTAACTCTTGCCTTTATTAGAGATTCATCAAAGCTTTTTAAAGATCCCCATGCACTAGTTTTTTCATAAATGACAAGGTCAATTTTAGACTCACCTGGAACAGAATAAACATGATATTCACCTTTCTCTACCAATTGACCATTAATTTTAACGTCATCAGAGAAAGAGATCGTAGTAGCTTGATTTGCTCCTGTTCTCCAAATTTGTTTATAGGGAATTAAATTGCCAAATATTGTCCTACCCTTTTTGGACGGCCTGGAATAATCCAATTTAATATCAACTAATCCAACTTTTTGAGAGATTTTTGCTCGTGGACTAGCTACTGGTGATTGCAACTGGGAGTAAGTAAACTGAACTAACAGTAAAGTAAAAAATAAAGAGATGAATTTTTTCATGTTTTTTGATATTAAGATTTATTTTTACAAAGATTATGAAAATTTTTAAAATACACACTAAGCAAAAATTACCTATCTCAGTAGATGAAGCCTGGGATTTTTTATCAAATCCTAAAAATCTTAAAACCATTACTCCCAATGAAATGAATTTTAAAATTATTGATTGTGATTTTAAAAAAGTTTATCCAGGTCAAATCATAGTTTACATTGTTACTCCAATACTAAATATTCCGTTAAAGTGGGTAACTGAAATAACACATGTGGTTGATAAAAAATACTTTGTAGATGAGCAAAGGTTTGGCCCCTATAGTTTATGGCATCACAAACATTTTATTAAAGAAATAGATGGTGGAATTGAAATGGAAGATGTTATCCACTATAAAATCCCATTTGGTCCTATTGGTGTTCTTGCAAATTACCTTTTTGTTCAAAAAAAACTTGGCTCGATATTTGTCTATAGAAGAAAAAAGTTAATTGAACTATTTGGTGATTTAAAATGAAAAATATACTATTAATCGGAGGTTCATATGGAATCGGATCTTCTTTATCAAAAATTCTCGCTGATAATAACAATGTAATTGTAGCGTCTAGAACTGAGCCTGAGTTTAAACATAATAATGTTAAGTATTTAAAGTTTGATGCAAAAACTGATTCACTTAACGTAAATGAACTTCCCACAACAATTGATGGTTTTGTTTATCTTCCCGGCAGTATTAATTTGCGACCTTTTAAAGGACTAAGTTTAGAGTCCTTTCAAGAGGATTTAGATATAAATGTATTGTCTCTAATAAAAGTTTTAAAAACTATTTTACCGAATTTGTCAACTTCGATCAATGCAAGTATTGTTTTTCTTAGTACTGTTGCAGTTTCAAAAGGAATGCCCTTTCACTCAAGTGTAGCTTTATCCAAAGGGGCAATTGAAGGGTTAGCTAAATCTTTAGCAGCAGAATTTGCGCCAAAAATAAGAGTTAATGTGATTGCTCCATCAATTGTTAACACTCCCCTAGCAAATAGATTTTTAAATAATGAAATCAAAGTTCAAAAGTCATCTGAAAAACACCCTCTAAACAGAATTGGTAGTAAGGATGATATTTCTGAAATGATCAATTTCCTCCTGTCTGATAAGTCAACATGGATAACTGGTCAAATTATCTCTGTTGATGGTGGACTTTCAACCATAATTAAAAACTAATAAATAGTGATTATTTTTTGGTTTAGAAGAGATTTAAGATTAAATGATAATCATGGACTTTATAAAGCTTTAAAGTATGGTAATACAGTACTACCAATTTTTATTTATGATACAAATATTACTAACAAGTTAGAGGAAAATGATCATAGATTGAAATTCATTTCCGATGCAATTAAAGAAATGAATTCAAAACTTCAATCCACAAATAACAAAATTTTTACTTTTAAAGGTAAGCCATCTGATGTTATCAGTCAGTTAATTAAGCAATATAACATTAAAGCCATATTTTGTAATAAGGATTATGAACCTTATGCCAAAGAAAGAGATCAGGATATTGTTAAAATTTGTGATAAACAAGGTGTTTCATATTACTCATTTAAAGATCATGTAATTTTTGAAGAAGATGAAATTGTCAAAAATGATGGAACACCGTATGTTGTGTACACACCTTACTCAAAAAAATGGTTAGAAAAATTTAAAGAATCCAAACTTGAAATTTATAATTCTGAAAATCATTTACATAATCTTGTTAAAGCTAATAATATTGAACACGCTGATTTTAATAAAACTTTTAACAATGAAGTAATATATCCAAAAAATTATGTGTTAAACAATAATATTATTGACAAATATGAAGACACAAGGAATTTTCCAGCACTAGACAGTACATCAAGAGTTGGTGTACATTTAAGATTTGGCACATTAAGTCTAAGAAACATTGTTAATAAATCGTCAAAGAGCTTTAATAATACATATTTGAAAGAGCTTATTTGGAGAGAGTTTTTTATCCAAATATTGTGGCATTATCCTCATACAATAAATACTTCGTTTAAAGAAAAATATGAACGGATAAAATGGAGAACAAACATGAATGATTTCAAATTGTGGTGTGATGGAAAAACAGGATACCCAATAGTTGACGCTGGCATGAATGAGCTGAATAAAACTGGATTCATGCACAACAGACTGAGGATGATTGTAGGTAGTTTTTTATGTAAACATCTTCTAATTGATTGGAGATTGGGAGAAAAATATTTTGCTGACAAGCTATTTGATTATGAACAAGCAAGTAATGTTGGAAATTGGCAATGGGTTGCTGGCTGTGGAGTTGATGCAGCTCCATATTTTAGAATTTTTAATCCTGAATCTCAACAAATCAAGTTTGATAAGCAGAAAGAATACATAAAAAAATGGATACCTGAATTTGATGAAAAAAGTTATACAGAAAAAATAGTTGATCATAAATTTGCTAGGGAAAGATGTCTAAAAACTTATAAAGAAGCTCTTAATTAAAAATGGATTATTCAATTATATTTCCAAATCAACTTTTTAAAAATTCGGAACTATTATCAAATTCTAAAAAAATCATTTTGGTTGAGGAATTTCTTTTTTTTAAGCATTATAAATTTCATAAACAAAAAATTCTATTTCATAGAATGAGTATGAAATCTTATAAATTATTCCTTGAGGACAAAGGTTATGATGTTAGGTATATTGAATCGACCGAGAGTAATTCTGACATTAGAGAGCTAATTGAAACGTTGGATATAAATAAAATTAAAATTTATAATCCAGTTGATAATTGGCTTTCAAAGAGGATCAGCCAAAGTTGTTCAAAAAAAAATATTCAAATTGAAACATATGAAAATCCATTATTTATTAATAATAATGATGATTTAAATACATTTTTTAGAACAGACAAAAAAAAGTTTTTTCAGACAGCTTTTTACAAACAACAAAGAATTAAAATGGATATAATGATGATTTCTGATAAACCTGAGGGTGGAAAATGGACCTATGATGATCAAAACAGAGAAAAGTATCCAAAAGATAAGACTCCGCCAAAAATTGATTTTCCTGTAAAAAATCAACTTTACTTTGAATCTATTGACTACGTGAACAAGAATTTTGGTGATAATTTTGGTTTAATTAATGATGAAATACTTTACCCTTATGATTTTAATACAGCTAATAACTGGCTTGATAATTTTTTAAAGACAAGATTTTATGAATTTGGACCTTATGAAGATGCTGTTTTAAAAGAAAAATCTATTTTGAATCATAGTGTTCTTTCTCCACTTATTAATGTAGGATTAATTAATCCAAGAGATTTAATCAAAAAAATTCTATCATTTCATTATGAAAATAATATTCCGATCAATTCGACTGAGGGATTTATTAGGCAAATTATAGGCTGGAGAGAATTTATAAGGGGTGTATATATTTCAAAAGGAACGGAAGAAAGAAATAAAAACTTTTGGAACTTTAAAAGAAAAATTCCAAAATCTTTTTATGATGGAACCACCGGGATTGAACCAGTAGATGATACCATAAAAAAAATAAATGAATCTGGATATGCAAATCATATTGAAAGATTAATGATAATTGGAAACTTCATGCTTCTTTGTGAATTTGATCCAGATGAAGTTTACAAATGGTTTATGGAATTATTTATAGATTCATATGATTGGGTGATGGTTCCAAATGTATATGGTATGAGTCAATTTGCTGATGGCGGATTAATGTCAACAAAACCATACATTAGTGGAAGTAGTTATATACTTAAGATGAGTAATTATAAAAAAGGCGATTGGTGTCCAATTTGGGATTCCCTATTTTGGAATTTTATTGATAAAAAAAGAGATTTTTTTACAACAAATCCTAGAATGAGAATGCTTGTCAGCTCATTTGATAGAATGAATATTGAAAAAAAAGAACTACTTATAAAAACAGCAAACGATTTTATTGATGATCTGTAATTATGAATGAAATAAATATTGATAGAATTATTGAAATGGCGTGGGAAGATAGAACTACATTTAATGCAATCAAAAAACAGTTTGGGGTTTCTGAGAGTGAGGTTATAAAAATAATGCGAAACAACCTTAAAAATTCAAGTTTTAAACTATGGAGAAAAAGAGTTAGTGGAAGAAAAACTAAGCATTTAAAAATTTTAGAAAATGAAGGATTGAAAACTTTAAGATTTAAATGTTCCCGTCAAAAAAATATTTCAAATAATAAAATTACTTAATCCTTTCTATTGAGGCTCCAATCTTCTTTAGTCTTTCATCAATGTTTTCATATCCCCTATCAATTTGTTCAATGTTGTCAATGACACTTGTTCCATTAGCAGATAATGCCGCAATCAATAGTGAAATTCCTGCCCTAATATCTGGAGATGTCATTTTTGTTGCCTTAAGACTTGATTTAAAATTATGCCCTATAACAACAGCTCGGTGAGGATCACACAAGATTATTTTAGCACCCATATCTATGAGCTTATCAACAAAAAACAATCTACTCTCAAACATCTTTTGATGAATTAACACACTTCCTTTTGCCTGAGTGGCAACAACCAAAACAATACTAATCAAATCTGGTGTGAAAAGAGGCCATGGGCCATCAGAAATAGTCAATACACTACCATCAATGTTGTTTTGAATTTCATAACCCTTAATGTGTGGTGGAATTCTAATACTATTTTCAGTTTTTTCAATAGTAACACCAAGTTTAGAGAATACATTTAAGATTTGATCTAAAATTTTAATTTCTATCCCCTTGATTGTGATGTCACTTTTTGTTAAGGCTGCCAAACCAATCCAACTACCAATTTCAATCATATCAGGTTGTATTTTATGGATACATCCTGAAAGTTTTTTTACACCTTTAATTTTTAACAAATTGGAACCAACACCAGAAATTTTACCTCCCATGGCATTTATCATACTACAAAGCTGCTGAATGTATGGCTCGCATGCTGCATTATAGATGGTTGTCTCACCGTTGACTAGAGCAGCAGTCATAATAATATTTGCCGTACCTGTGACGGATGGTTGATCCAACAAAATATAAGAGCCCTTTAGTTTATTTGCAGTTACATTGTATCTGTATCTTTTATTATCATATTTGAAATTTGCTCCTAATTTAACTAGACCCTCAAAATGTGTATCTAACTTTCTTCTACCAATTTTGTCACCCCCAGGTTTTGGTATTGATGCTTTACCAAATCTGGATAATAATGGTCCAATTATCATAATTGATCCTCTAAGTCCTTTAGCTTTTTTTTCAAAATCACTTGTATTTAAATAATCTAAATCAATATTTTTTGATTCAAAAGAATATTTATTTTGATTTATTTTATTTATTGTAACTCCCAAATTTTCAAGCAAATCAATCAATCTATTAACATCTATTATATCAGGAATATTATCAATTGTTACCATTTTCTCAGTTAGTAAAACAGCACTTATGACTTGAAGAGCCTCATTTTTTGCACCTTGTGGTATAATTACTCCAGATAAGTTATTACCACCTTTAACTTTAAAAGTTCCCATTATTTTCTCTTAAAATTTCTATATGGTTTTTTTCCTTTTTTGGGAGATTTGGAAAACTTTTTAGCGGATAGACTAATTAAATCTTTTGAGTCAGTGAGCGGTTTAGTGTGTTTATCAAGAGTTATTTTTCCATCTGATAATTCTAAAATATGATTAAAAATAATGGAATCATCTACAGAATCTTTGTTCCATTTTAAAAAACACTTTTTCATATGGTTAGCAATAACATAAATCAATTCTGTTTTCATCTCACCATCTTCCCAATTCAATGCAACATCAATCATTTTTTTTATGTTATTTCCATAAAATCTATATTTGGGGTAGTTCTGGGGATAATTTAGTCTTTCTGGCTTTTCCTCATAAACTTCCTTAGATGGTTTTGGAAAAGGAGAATCAACATCTAAATTGAATTCTGACATAATAAAAAGCTGATCCCATAATTTATGTTGAAAATCAGGAACATCCCTTAAATGAGGATTTAAATTACCCATTACACCAATGATTGCCTTAGCCATTTTATTCCTTTCATTTTTATCTGAACATGCTACAGCTTGATTAACCATTTTTTGAATATGTCTACCATATTCAGGTATAATTAAATCTATTCTTTCAGTATTGTACTCAAGAGAATCTATCAAAACGTTTTATTTGACGATAAAAGTAAAGATTTTTTCACTACAAAGAAATAATTCCATCAATTTTAGATATTTCAAAGTATTTTGCCATTACTTCATCCACATTTTTCATAAACTTAATTATTGTAATACTAAGATACTTTTTATTTGAGGACACTTTAAAAGTAAGTTTACAGAGATCTAAATCAAATTTTGATAACAATTCTTCCTTTTTTTGTGTTTCATTTAAAATGATAAATTTATATATGTATTCAGACGGCCATTTCTGATATTTTTCAAGATCATTTTTTAATTTTTGGTAATCTTTTTTTGATGAATTAGCCATTTATCAAATATAGTAACAAATTATAGTTATATTTTTGTACGTGAATGATCAAAATTTATGAGTAAGATTCTTATTACAGGTGGTCCTGGAACTGGTAAAACATCTCTAATTAATTGGATGCAAGAACATGGATATTTATGTTCCAAAGAAATAGCAAGGGAAATAACAAAGAGAAAAAGAGAGGATGGCCATTATCAATACTTTCTTTCAAATCCACTTAGTTTTAGTATTGAGTTATTTAATAAAAGATTTGAGGAATTTAAAAAAAATTATGATTCAGATTACATATTTTACGATAGAGGTCCATTGGATGTTCTAGCATATTTGGATTTTAAAAAAGTTAAAATACCAAATTATCTAAATAATAAGGCAAAGTATATTAATTATGACTTATCATTTATCTTACATCCTTGGCAAGATATTTATGTAAATGATGATGTCAGACATGAAACCTTTTCTGAATGTAAAGACATTCATAAAAATCTAGTTAATAAATACAAAGAATTCAATATTGAATTAATATCTGTACCTAATTGTTCTTTAGAAAAGAGATTTAATTTTATAATGAGATATTTGAATTAAAATGAAAAATTCATTTAAAATAATTTTTATGGGTACACCTGACTTTGCAATACCAAGTCTAGATTCACTGTACAAATCCCAACACAATTTACATTGTGTGGTTACTGCACCTGATAAAAAACAAGGAAGGGGATTGAAAGTAGTTTATAGTCCAGTGAAAGACTATTGTGTAAAAAATAATATTAAAGTTATTCAACCTGAAAATTTTCATAGCCAAGAATTTCTTAGTGAGATTATTGGATTCAAACCTGACATAATTGTAGTTGTTGCATTCAAAATGTTGCCAAAAAAACTATGGCAGATACCTAAGTTAGGTGCCATTAATATTCATGCATCAATATTACCAAATTTAAGAGGAGCTGCTCCAATAAATTGGGCAATAATTAATGGATTAAAAAAAACCGGCCTATCTAGTTTTTTTATCAGTGAGGGTATGGATACTGGAGATATTATTAAGATTAAAGAAATCAAAATTGATGATGATGATAATTTTGGTTCTTTATATGAAAAGTTAAAAAGTTTAAGTGGGAACTTTATTCTAGAAAGCTTAGATTTAATACAAAAGGTAAATGGTAAACCACAAATAAATACTATTGGTTTATTAACTGCTCCTAAATTAACTAAAGAAAATACGAGAATTAATTGGCTTGAAAATGGAAAAAAAATTGTAAAAAAAATAAGAGGTCTTTCACCTGTCCCAGGTGCATGGTCTACAATAAAAGATTCAAATAAAATTATCAAGATTTATGATTCTTTATTTCATGAATTAAATCATGACTTTGAAATAGGAAAAATATTTATAGAAAGCAGTAATAAATTGATGGTTGCTGTTGATAATGGAGCTCTAGAAATTTTAAGTTTAAAAATAGAAGGAAAAAAAAGAATCTCAGGACCCGATTATATTAATGGACTGAAAAATAAAACCCTAAAACTTAAATAATTGAATAAGGGAAAAATTTTAGTGTCAAACTTTACTCTATTAAATGATCTTGAATTTAATAAGTCTGTCATAATTATTGTTAAAGATGATGATGAAGCGACAATAGGCTTCATATTAAATAAAAAATCAAAATATATTATCTCAGACCTCAACGAGTCATGTACAGGATTAAATTTATCAATTTACGAAGGAGGTCCAGTTGCAATGGATTCACTACATTTTATACACAAAAAGTGTGACTATTTGAATGATAGTATTAAAATAAAAGAAGATTTATATTGGGGAATGAATTTCAAATTAGCTGTAGAACTGTTAAAATCAGATAAGATTAATAGAAATAATATTAAATTTTTTATTGGGTATTCAGGATGGGAAAAAAATCAATTAAAATGTGAATTAGATGAAAACTCATGGTTATTATCAGAAAATTTCAAAACAAAAGACATAATAAAAACATCAAATATATTTTGGAAAAACAAGATTAACGAATTTGGTGAATATTATAAAATTTGGTCTAATTCCCCCGATAACCCTAATCTAAACTAATATACTCATTAATCATATTTAATATTTTTTTTGTTTTATCGCAATTATAACCTTTTTTTCTAAACTTAGTTACAGAAAAAATACCTTGAGCTACATTTGTTCCAAAAACTTCATCCGATTGAGATATATCAAAAGTTGATATATCTTGTTCAAATATTTCAAATGAATTACTGGCCAAAATTTTAATTAAATTTTTTCTAACTACTCCATTTAAACATCCAGATTTTAAACTTGGTGTAAAGATTTTTCCATCTTTAACTAAGAAAAGATTTGAATTTATAAATTCAGCTACTAATTTATCCTTATTAAGAAGAATACAATTATCGAATCCATTTTCACTAGCATATATTGAGGCAATAACATTTATTACTTTATTATTTGATTTAATAGATGAAATTAGTTGATTATCTAAGCAATAATCTTTATATAAATCCACCTCATAAATACCCTCATTTAGTTTGTAAGTATTGTAATTTATTGATTCGCATGAAATTATAAAAGATGGTATATTATTTTCAGGTTTATATTTTCCAGCTGATGATCTGTATATATTTATTCTTATTCTAGAATTTCCAGTTTGAGAAATACTATTATGAATTTTAATAACATTTTCCTTAAAAAATTCAGGTGTGTAATTATCTGGAATATCAAGCCTAATAATCCTCATTGAGGACATAAGTCTAAAGTAATGGTCCTCCCAAAATAAAATTTTGTTGTTAAAAATAATCAGTGTTTCAAAAACGCCATCTCCATAAAGAAATCCCCTGTTATTAATTAATTGATCTGAAGGATCAGTAATCTTGCCGTTAAAATTAATCATTTAAAAAATTAAGAGGATCCAAGAACTTGTTTTAAATCAGCAATTTGACTTTCCCAAAGCATTTTTGATTCCTCAACTTCATCCTCTTCTGAAAAATCTGTTACCATTAATGAAACATCTTTGGTTAATTCATCAACAACAATCTTTATTTCAAAAAAATAATCATCATCTTCCTCTAACCATTTAAATTTAACAAATTTATTATTCTTCGAAGAAATTAATTCAGCTTGTTCCTCGACACCATCCCAAAAAAATGAAAAGACTTTTCCTCTAGAGTTAACATTATCAGCATACCATTCTGAGAGACTTGAAGCAGTTGAAATATATTGGTATAGCATATATGGAGAAGCCTGAATAGGAAATTCAAGTTCATATTTAATTTTATCTGACATTAAAAGCAATATATATATTAAAATTGAACTTCAAAAGAAAAAATATTTTTTTTCTTTCATGTTTGACTCTTATTATATAGTTTATATATTTGACGCTCAATTTGGCGAGGTAGCTCAGGCGGTTAGAGCGTCGGATTCATAACCCGGAGGTCGGGAGTTCAAGTCTCCCCCTCGCTACAATTAATGATATTTCTTAGTAAAATCTTTTAAATTAAAATTTTCTTCATCACCTGATTCCATATTCCTAATTTTAATGGAATTCTCACGGTTCTCAGACTCTCCAAAAATTAAAACCTCTTTAAAGTTATTATTATTAGCAAAAGAAAATTGTTTTGATAATTTAATATCATCAGGATAAATAAATACTTTCTTTCCTAAACCTCTCAGCTCATCAAGAAGATCTAAAATTTTATAAATATATTTATTACCAAAATTGATAACTAAGATTTCATTATTGAGTGATATATTTTTTGGAAAAAGTTTTTTATCGTTAATAACGTGATATATTCTATCAAGACCAAATGATATACCAATTCCTGAATTATTCTTTAAATTAAAAGACTCAGTCAAATTTTCATACCTACCACCACCTCCCAATGAGCCAATATTTGAATCTGATTTTAAAGAAACCTCGTATATCATACCAGTGTAATATTCTAATCCTCTTGCTAGTGATAAATCAAAATCTATATTGATTAATTTTTTGTTTTTATCAATCATGTTGATAATGGTTTTTAAGTCATCCAATAATTTTGAATCATAATTGCTCAAATAATTCTTAATGAATTTTAAATATTCCTGATGATTAGGATTTTTATTAATAATATCGAAAAGTTTATCAATTTCGTCAGCGTTATTAAACCTAGATTTAAGATCCTCCTTAGTTTTTTCACTACCAACTTTATCAATTTTGTCCAAGGATATGACAAATTCGTTGAAATTATCTTTAACACCAATTTTCTTTGCAATAGCATTTAAGACTTGCCTGTGATTTATTTTAATAACAACATCTTTTAATTCTAGTTTTTTAAAAACTGAGGAATACAATTGTATCATTTCAAACTCTAGTAAGATTGAGTCTGAGCCTATAACATCTGCATCACATTGTATAAATTCTTGATATCTTCCCTTTTGTGGTCTATCAGCTCTCCAAACATTTTGAATTTGAAATCTTTTAAAAGGAAAAGAAATTTCATTTTGGTGCTGTGATACATATCTTGCAAGTGGAACGGTCAAATCAAATCTAAGTCCCTTCTCAGAGATTGATGAAATAAAATCGTTGTAGTTTTGATCATTAAATGCCTTTAAATTTGCTTTTTTTATTTTTTCTCCTGAATTTAAAATATTAAAAATGAAGTTATCGTCCTCACTACCGTACTTATGATATAATGTTGATCTTCTTTCGATTGATGGAGTTTCTATCTCATTATAACCAAAACTTTCAAAAGTTGAGCTTATAATATCAATAATATATCTTCTTCTTTGTAAAGTTAAAGGATTAAAATCTCTAGTGCCTTTAGGATTTAGTGGTTTATTTGACATTTATATTCAAATATCACTCTTTTTGAAAAAAATAAAAAATTAAGGGATTACTTTTGTTCTTTAATCACTTCAAATTTAAGTTCAAAATTAACTTCTCTGTGTAATCTAATATTAGTGGAGTAATTACCAGTTTTTTTAATATTTGAAGTAAGCTGGATATATTTTTTTTCAATTTCAATACTATTTTTAGCTAGTTGTTTAGAGATTTCAGCTGAAGTAACTGAGCCAAAAAGTTTGTCACCCTCAAGGGCTTTAGCACTGATTTTCAAATCCAGCTTTTCAAGCTTTTTAACAATCTTGCTAGCCTCATCAATTGCTTTTTTTTGCTTATTTTGAGATTGCTTAATCTTTTCTTGAAGAACTTTCTTGTTAGATTCAGTAGCTAGAACTGCTAAGCCATTTGGTATCAAAAAATTTCTACCATATCCATTTTTTACAGAAACTAAGTCATCTTTGAAACCTAAATTTTCTACATCCTCTTTTAAAATCAATTCCATTTTAAAATTATTTTAACAAATCTGATTGATAAGGTAAAAGTGCTAAATGTCTAGCTCTTTTAATAGCAACTGAAACTTTCCTCTGAAATTTTAGTGATGTGCCTGTGAGTCTTCTAGGAAGAATTTTTCCTTGTTCGTTTATAAATTTCAACAAATAGTTCGGGTCTTTATAATCAATATATTTTATACCAAGTCTCTTAAACCTACAATATTTCTTTCTGTTCTTAGTAGATATATCAAGTGGTGTTAGATATCTAATTTGGCCCTGATTGGTATTTAAGTTCATTTCAGCCATTATACTTTGTCTTTTTTTAATCTTTTTCTTCTTTTTATGGCCCAATTATTTGCATCCTTGTCAAGAGATACATTTAAGTATCTCATAATTCTCTCATCTCTCTTAAGCTCAGTTTCGTATAAATCTATAACGTTATTATCTGAATCACATTCAAAATCGATAAGTGCATAAAAACCACTTAATTTTTTTTGGATTGAATAGGCCAATTTTTTAAGTCCCCAATTTTCAATATCAATGATTTTACAACCATTATCCTTTAAAAACTTCTCGTATTTCTTGATTGCATCTTTGACTTGGTCTTCAGATAAAGCCGGATTAAGAATAAAAACAGATTCGTAATGTCTCATAATTTTGGTGGCAAAAATACTGTTTATCTCGAAACAAACAAAAAAAATAAAATTTAATTATAGGGATCAACGTCAATTAAAACCTTGACTGATCTAAATTCAGGATAGTTGTGGAATTTCTTTAATATTTTTCTTAATAATGTTTTTTGTTGCAAAAGATTAGAGTTTAAACAAATTTTCAATAAAATATTAACTATAAAAAAATTATTTATCCTGGATATTAGTGGGTGCTCTGGACCTAAAACATCCATGCTGGTATTTTCAATCAATGAACTAGCTAACCATTTAGAACTTTTATAAAGTTTATCATTTTTTTTACTCTTCATAGAAATTTTAATCAACCTTGAAAATGGTGGATAATTGAATTCTAATCTTTGATTAATTTGGTTATTGTAAAAGTTTAAATCATCATTTTCAATAATTCTTCTATTTACATAGTGATTAGAGTTTTTTGTTTGAATAAGTACCTTCCCTCTACTTGATGATCTTCCAGCACGGCCTGCAACCTGCTTAATTAGCTGAAAATATCTTTCATGAGATCTGAAATCTGGATAGTTTAATAAAAAATCAGATTCAATTACACATACCAAAGAAACATTTGAAAAATCTAATCCCTTGGTTACCATCTGAGTCCCAACTAAAATTTGATAATCATTATTTTCAAATCCCGTTATAATGTCTTTAAAACTTGTTTTTTTTCTAGTATTATCAAAATCAAGTCTTCCAACCTTGTAATTTGGAAATAATTTTTGAATTTCATCCTCTACAAGTTGAGTACCCATACCCTTTCTTTCAAGAGTTTGTAATCCACATGAATTACAAATTTTTGATTCATTCTTGCTAAAACCACAATAATGGCATTTTAAAATTTTCTGATTTAAATGTAGTGTTAAACTTACATCACAATTAGGGCATTGATCAACATCTAAACATGCACTGCATTGCATAAATGTTGAGTAACCTCTTCTATTCCTAAAAATTATTATCTGCTGATTATTTGATAAGGTATTTTCTATTTCATCAAGCATTGTTTGAGGAATAACAGATGAATCATGATTTTTGTTTTCTATAAAAATCAACTCAGGTAGTTCAAAATCTCCAAATCTTTTATTTAATTCTATATATGAATACTTTTTATTTGTAGAATTGTGAAAACTTTCAATACTTGGTGTTGCAGAGGCTAAAATACATCCAGCTGAATGTAATTTAGATAAATAGACTGCTAAATCTCTGGCATTATACAGTGGACTACTCTCAAACTGCTTGTAGGAAGTTTCATTTTCTTCATCAACAACCACAAGTCCTAGATTCTTGAAGGGTAAGAAAATGGATGATCTAGCACCCAAAATAAGTTTGGGGGTTTTCGAGTCAATCAAATCACTCCAAATTTCGTACCTGATATTAGGATTTATTCCTGAATGATATACATGTAAGTTTTTTGGAAAAAATCTCTTAAGTCTTGAAACTAATTGAGTAGTTAAAGCAATTTCGGGAACTAAAAATAAAACATTTAATTTTTTTTGAATTACCTCTTTGATTAATTCAATGTAAACTTCAGTTTTTCCTGATGAAGTAACCCCTTTGAATAAAACAACTCTTTTCCTTAATATCTCATCCTTTATCTGCGAATATGCTTTTTTTTGATCCAAAGTTAGATTAATGGTCGTATTCTGATCATTATTTGACAAATTAAACCTGTCGACAGCCACCTTATCTTTGAATAAAATATTCTTCTTAACTAATGTGTTTAAAACTGATGATGAAACTTCTAAATTTTGTGTTAACTTTCTTTGAGACTTTTTGTAATTTAAATCTTTACCAAAAAAATAATTTATAACTTTTAAATGATTTTTACTTCGAATTTTTAAGTCAGATATTTTTTCTTTGATTAATTCTGGGTTTAAATGAAAAAAAGTTTCAGTTTTTGGCTTGTACTTGTCGTAAATTTCTTCCCTTAACTGTATTAATTCATTTATTGCTAGCTCATCAATTAGTTTAATTGAGTCCTTACCGCATAATTTAACAATATCATTTAATGATATTTCATCAAAACCTGCTAAATGGTAAAATAGATTTTTTGCTTTTTCACTCAAATCTTCACCAACCTCTTTTGATAATATCTCTATAATTGTTTCACTTTTAATTAAAAACAGTTTTGGCAGTGCTGTTTCAAACACCTTACCAAGGGGGCACATGTAATAATCAGCTATCCATTTAAAAAATTTGATTTGATAATCATTAACACATGGCTTGTCATCAATTATATATTCAATCTCTTTTAATTCATAATCATAATTTTTTTCTGAGAATTTATCAATGACTACTGCACTGTAGAATTTTTTCTTTCCAAAGCTTACAACTACCCGTGAGCCTCCCATAATATTGTTGAACTCTTCTTTAGTTACTGCATAACTAAAAGTTTTGTCTATAGGCAGAGGTAGGACAACTTCAATAGATTTTTGAACAATCAAGTTTTAAATCAAGTTTAATTAATTTAGCAATTTACTTATTTAATATAATTTATGGAATTAATTATTGCTAGTCATAATGAAAACAAAATTTTGGAGTTCAAAAAAAAGCTAGGTAAAAATTTTTTTTTGAAAAGTCTCTCTGATATTGGATTTAAAGATGATATTCCTGAAAACGAAAATACAATTGAAAAGAATGCAATTTTCAAATCCAACTTTATATACAAAAAATATAATTGCAATGTTTTTTCAGATGATACAGGTTTAGAAATAGAAGCCCTTAACAATGAACCAGGTGTAAGATCTGCAAGATACTCAGGCGAAGAAAAGAATTCTTTAAAAAATATCAAACTTGTACTAAAAAAGTTAAAAGGTATTAGCAACAGAAATGCTAGATTTAAAACAGTAATATCATTAATTATTGATGACAGAAATTATTGCTTTGAAGGAGTAGTTAATGGAACAATAATTGATAAACCTCTAGGTGATATGGGTTTTGGATATGATTCAATATTTGTTGCTAATAATATGAATAAAACTTTTGCTGAAATTAGTATTGATGAAAAAAACAAGATAAGTCATCGAGCAATTGCAACAAATAAATTAATTGATTTCATAAACAAAAAAGTATTTTAATGTAAGTTTACAATCTGATGAGGTTTAATATTTGGTTATTTTTTATATTAATTATTTTTTCTCAATTGTTCTATGCACAAGAAAGGGTTGTTGGAGTTATTGAAAATGATGCAGATTCAAAACCAATTTCAAATGTCCATGTAATTAATCTGAACTCTGTAGTTGGGACAATTAGTAACAAAGAAGGAGTTTTTGAAATAGATGCTAATGTAAATGATACTCTTTTCTTTTCATACTTAGGTTTTAAATCAATAAAAGTAAGAGTCACTAATGACCTTATAAAGTTTGAAAATTCCAAAATTAAACTAACAGAACTTGCATATGCATTGGAAGAGATAATTGTAACACCATATAAGCTAACTGGATACCTTGAAATTGATGCTAAAAATGTTCCAATTAGTAATTCATACAGATATAGTATACCTGGGTTACCCTCTAAAGGATATGAAGCTGGTTCAAGAAATCCAGGTGCAATTAGTAAAGTTTTTGGAGCAATCTTTAATCCTGTAGATTTTCTCTACAATCTCTTTGGAAAAAAACCTAAACAATTAAAAAAATTACAGTTGATGAAAGACGATTTTAGAATAAGAGAGCTTTTAAATACTAAGTTTGACAGAGAAACATTAGTTGAACTGCTTCAAATTCAAAAATTTGATTTAGATGAAATTTTGAGAAATTGTAGTTATTCAGAAAATTTTATCGTGGGTGCCAACGATTTACAAATTCTTGAAGCAATTAGCCAATGTTATGAAGAATTTAAGTTATTAAACAGAAAGTAATCTCTAATAATTTTTTAAGCGTATCTTTGCATTTTTAATTTTATGAATAAAAATTCAATAAATGCTATATCCCCAGTTGATGGAAGATACTACAGTCAGACAATGCATCTTTCAGAATTTTTCTCTGAAAAAGCATTAATTAAGTTTAGACTGAAAGTTGAAGTTGAATACTTTATAAAATTAACATTAACAGGAATTGATCAACTTAAAAACTGGAATGTAAAAAATAATTCTAGTTTAAGAGATATTTACAAAAACTTTGATAATAATGATTGCGTTCAAGTTAAAACCATCGAAAAAATTACCAATCATGACGTCAAAGCGGTAGAATATTTTTTAAAGGAAAAATTTAAATCATTAGGTTTTGAGGAATATTCTGAATTCATTCATTTTGGACTAACATCTCAAGACATAAATAATACTGCCATTCCGCTTTCATTTAAGGAATACATTATAAATTATTACCAATTATTTGATGTTCTCTTATCAAAACTAAAAAATAAAGCTAAAGAATATCAAGAAATTACTATGTTGGCCAAAACTCATGGTCAACCCGCATCGCCAACAAGGTTGGGTAAGGAATTTGAGGTTTTTATTGTTAGAATTGAAGAACAATTAGAAAATCTTAAACAAATTCCATTTTCTGCTAAGTTCGGTGGGGCGACAGGAAATTTTAATGCTCACTATCTTGCTTACCCAGAAATTGATTGGAAAAAATTTGCTCAATCGTTAGTCAGTGATATGGGCTTAAAGTTGTCATTTCCAACAACTCAGATTGAGCATTATGATAATCTTGCTGCAATTTTTGATAATCTAAAAAGAATTAATTCAATTTTAATTGATTTTAATCAAGATATGTGGCTTTATATCTCTATGGATTATTTTAAACAAAAAATTAAAAAAGGTGAAATTGGTTCTTCAGCTATGCCTCACAAAGTTAATCCAATCGACTTTGAAAACTCGGAAGGTAATTTAGGCCTTGCAAACTCAATATTCAATCATTTATCATCGAAACTGCCAGTATCAAGATTACAAAGAGATTTAACTGATAGTACAGTTTTAAGAAATATTGGTGTGCCAATTGCTCACACAGTTATTGGACTAAATTCTACCATCAAGGGTCTCGATAAAATTTTTGTTAATAAAGAAAAAATTGATAAGGATCTAGAAAATAATTGGATTGTAATTTCTGAGGGAGTTCAGACCATTCTTAGAAGAGAGGGGTATTCAAAACCCTATGAGGCACTTAAAGATTTAACTAGGAACAATAAAAAAATAGATAAATCAACATTTACGAAATTTATTGACTCATTAAATGTGAGTCAAGAAATAAAAAATGAACTTAAAGAAATAACACCTTATAATTACACTGGAATTTGAAACTAACAAAGATTCATTTTGTTGTCGCAATTATAATTATTGCTATCTCATCAAGACTAATTCCACATCCACCAAATTTTACACCTATTACTGCAGTAGCACTTTTTTCAATAATTCATTTTAAAAATAAATACTTAGGTATATTATTGCCCATATTTTGCCTGTTTATCTCTGATCTTATAATTGGAATATCAATAATAAATTTGTTTGTATACTTCTCATTTTTATTAATTAGCTACGTAGGCTACTTTTTTGGTAAAATAAATATAAAATCTGTGTTACTTTCAAGTTTAATTTTCTTCATAATTACAAATTTTGGTGTTTGGCTAATTGGTTACCCAAAAACAATTAAGGGTTTTATAAGTTGTTACATTGCTGCAATACCATTCTTTGGATGGACAATTGCTGGAGATTTATTTTACTCTTACACCTCTAAGCTATCATTGAATTTTTTTAAAGGAAAATTATTTTCTATTCCTTCAAATTAGGTTTATCAATAATTTCATTTTCAAGATTAAGCTTAATTTTTCCATTAGAAATTCTTGAAATGTCCTTGTCAATTTTTCCAAATTCGTCAGAGGATTTGTTATAGTGATTAACAACAGTTTTTAGAGTATTACCAAGCTTATCATGGTATAGCTGGTAACTTGCAAGATGATTTGAAAGGTTTCTTACATTTTTAATAACTGTATCTATTTCTTTTTCAAATTTTAAATTATTTAACGCTTTCATAGTTATTTGTAACATTGGAAACAGACTCATTGGAGAAACTATCATTACTTTTTTTAAATAAGCATAAGAAACAAGTTCATTAGAATTTATTTTTAAACTTCCTACCCTACTATTAAGTAAATCCTGGTACAGACCATCTGCAGGAATAAACATAAATGCATAGTCTAAAGTTTTTTCTTGTGGTTTTATATACTTCGAGGTCTCATCAATTCTTGATTTAATATCTTCTTTAAATTTCTTCTCCAAAACTTTTATTTCATTTTCATCGTTGCTTTCAATCATTCTATTGTAATTATCTAGTGAAAATTTAGCATCTATTGGAATAATATTTTCATTTACTTTAATAATCGCATCAACCGTCTCACCATTTTTAAAAGAATATTGCATTTGAAATATTTCTGGTGGTAGTACATTTGAGAGTAAATTCTCCAACTGTATTTCACCAAAAATACCTCTCTGCTTTTGGTTTCCTAGAATTTTTTCAAGAGATTTCATTTGGTTTGCAAAACTTAAAACCTGTTCATTTGTTCCTTTAATTTTTGCCAGCTCATTCGTAACATCTTTAATAATCTTGTTAGAATCAGCAAATTGTTTTTGCATAGTAGATTTTGATGACACTTGAAAATCTGATATTTCCTTGTTAATAATCTTTAATTTGGATTCAATTTCTAGTCTACTTTTTTCTGAATTATCATTTATTTCTTTTCTAATATTTTGGATTTGATTTGATAAATTATTCGAAAGCTGAATAATAACGTCTGAATTACCTCCATTATTATTACGATACATTATTAGAATTAATGTGCAAATGACAACAATAAGTACAATTATGATGATTAATTCCAAATTTTACTTCGTTAAGTACATTTTTCTTCTTGAATATAATTCATAAAAATCATCATCTTTTAAATCATCTATAAATAATATACTCTCACCAGTACTTTTCATTTCAGGACCTAAATTTTTATTGACATTAGGAAATTTGTTGAAGGAAAAAACAGGTTGTTTAATAGCAAAACCTTTTAAATCAGGTTTAAATTTAAAATCATTGATTTTATTCTTACCTAACATTATTTTTGTAGCATAATTAACATAAGGCTGCTTATATGCTTTAGAAATAAATGGAACTGTTCTAGAAGCTCTGGGATTAGCTTCAATTATATATACTGTATCATCCTTAATTGCAAATTGAATATTAATTAATCCTACAGTATTTAGTGCTAAAGCAATTTGTTTTGTATGGTCTTTTATTTGCTGCATTACAAAATCTCCCAAATTGAAAGGCGGAAGTGTTGCATTGGAGTCACCTGAATGAATCCCACACGGCTCAATGTGTTCCATTATCCCAATAATTTGAACATTGTTACCGTCACATATTGCATCTGCTTCAGCTTCAATTGCACCATCTAAATAATGATCTAATAAAAGTTTATTATTTGGTATCTTTTGCAGTAAATCAACAACATGAGCTTCTAAATCCTCTTTATTAATCACAATTTTCATTCCTTGACCTCCCAAAACATAAGACGGCCTAACAAGAATTGGAAAATTTAAAGTGTCTGCAAGTTTTAAAGCTTGATCAGCAGTTTCAGCAACTCCAAATTCTGGATATGGAATATTATTTTTCTTCAGCAACTCTGAAAAAGACCCTCTGTCCTCTGCAAGGTCTAAAGACTTGTAAGTAGTTCCGATTATTTTGACTCCATATCTATCAAGCTTTTCTGCCAATTTTAAAGCTGTTTGGCCACCCAATTGAACAATGACTCCTTCAGGATTTTCATGTTCTATTATATCATATATATGTTCCCAAAATACTGGCTCAAAATACAATTTATCGGCAACATCAAAATCCGTTGAAACAGTTTCAGGATTGCAATTTATCATTATAGTTTCATAACCACACTCAGATGCAGCTAATACACCATGAACACAACAATAATCAAATTCAATTCCCTGACCAATTCTATTTGGGCCTGATCCTAAAACAATAATCTTCTTTTTATTTGTTGATAAACTCTCATTATGAGTATAAGTCTTACCTTTTTTATTTGTAATTTCTTGTTCAAATGTTGAATAATAATATGGGGTTAAAGCCTTAAATTCAGCAGCACATGTATCTACCAATTTGTATACTCTATTAATATTGTTATCCTTTCTTTTCCTGTAAACTTCACTTTCAAGACAATCTAACATATGCGCTATTTGTCTATCTGCAAAACCTTTTTGTTTTGCTTCAAGTAAAAGTTCTTTTGAGATATTTGATATGTCATATTTTTCAATTTCATCTTCAATATTGGATAATTCCTCATATTGTTTTAAAAACCACATGTCAATTTTAGTTATATCATATATCCTTTCAAGTGATATTCCAATTTTAATTGCATCATAAATAACAAAAACTCTGTCCCAGCTGGCATATTTTAATTTATTAATGATTGTATGATAATCCTTGTAGCCTTTTCCATCTGCTCCTAACCCATTTCTTTTTATTTCAAGGGATTGTGTTGCTTTGTGCAAAGCTTCTTGGAATGACCTACCAATGGCCATAACCTCACCAACTGCTTTCATCTGTAAGCCCAATGTCCTTTCCGAACCCTCAAATTTATCAAAATTCCATCTGGGAATTTTGACTATAACATAATCAAGTGTTGGTTCAAACAATGCTGAAGTTGATTTTGTAATTTGATTATCGAGTTCATCTAAGGAATACCCAATTGCAAGCTTACTTGCAACTT
The DNA here is from genome assembly GCA_902610105.1 of uncultured Bacteroidota bacterium. Next base: position 27,974 of record CACLUN010000001.1, on the reverse strand, counting down.
TAGCAATAGGATAACCTGTAGCCTTAGAAGCTAACGCAGAAGATCTAGAAACACGTGGGTTAATTTCAATTGCGATAATATCTTCATTATTGTCAGGACTTACAGCAAATTGAACATTACATCCACCAGCAAAATCACCAATACTACGCATCATTTTAATTGCCATATCCCTCATTTTTTGATAAGTAGTGTCAGATAATGTCATCGCGGGAGCAACTGTTATTGAATCGCCTGTATGGATACCCATTGGGTCCATATTTTCTATAGTACATATGATTACAACATTATCATTTTTATCACGAAGTAATTCTAGTTCATATTCCTTCCAACCAATCAATGCTTTATCGATCATTACTTCGTGAATTGGTGATGCTTCAAGACCACGATTTAGTAGTGTATCAAATTTTTCTTTTTCATAAACTATTGATGCTCCAGTGCCACCGAGTGTAAAAGATGGTCTAACACAGAGTGGAAATCCAAATTCTTGTGCAATTTCTTTACCTTTTAAAAAAGATGTCGCTGTTTCAGAGGGGGCATAAGGTATATTAATTTTTTCAAGTAATAGTCTAAATTTTTCCCGATCCTCCGTAATTTGGATTGCATCAATATCAACTCCAATAATTTCTACTTTAAATTCTTCCCAAATTCCTTTTTCACCAGCCTCAATACATAGGTTTAACGCTGTTTGTCCACCCATAGTAGGTAGGACAGCATCAACTTTGTGTTTTTTTAAAATCTCTTTTATAGACTTTGTGTTTAGTGGAAGTAAGTATATATGATCAGCCATAACTGGGTCAGTCATAATTGTGGCTGGATTTGAATTTATTAAAATAGTTTCAATACCATCTTCTTTTAATGATCTTAATGCTTGAGAACCAGAGTAATCAAACTCACATGCTTGTCCAATAATAATTGGACCTGAACCTATAATGAGGATACTTTTAAGGTCTTTTCTAAGAGGCATCTTTTTGTAAATCCAATATATCAAAAAAAAGGTGTTACTAAAATAGCAACACCCATTTTTTATTAAATTTTATTAACTCATTTCTTGTGGCTTGGTTCACTTGAAACACTTAGTTTTTTTCTTCCCTTTTTTCTTCTAGCTGATAATACCTTTCTGCCCTCAGTAGTAGACATTCTTTCTCTAAAACCATGTTTATTTTTTCTTTTTCTGACTGATGGTTGAAAAGTTCTTTTCATGAGGGAAAATTTTAAATTTCGGCTAAATATACAATAAATTAATTTTAAAGATTATATAAAATTCTTTTTTTACTTTTACTTAAAACAACTATATGTTCAATAAAGTCTTTAAGTTAATATTGTGCTTTGCAATTTTAGGATTTTCTATTCAACAATTCATTGGCGACAATATTGGAAATGGAATTGCATTAATTTTTTTATCATTAACATTTCTTCTTTTGTATTTCAAAAATGAAATACTGATTTTAGCTTTTCTTAGAATGAGAAAACAAGATTTTGAGGGTACAGAAAAATGGTTGCTAAAGATTAAAAATCCAGAATCTGCATTAATACAAAAACAAGTAGGTTACTACAATTATTTATTTGGCATTGTTTATTCTCAAAGAAACTTAACAACAGCAGAGAAGTATTTTAAAAAAGCTATTTCTTATGGTTTAAATATGAACCAGGACCTTGCTATGGCTAAATTAAGCTTAGCAGGAATTCTAATGCAAAAAAGAAGAAAAAGAGAGGCAACATTACTTTTAAATGAAGCAAAAAAACTAGATAAACATGGTCTTATGACTCAGCAAATAAAGTTAATGCAAACACAAATGAGGAAAATCTAATTTTCAGAGATAATTTTTGGAAGATTTTTATTAAACCAAGCTGCCTTTCTGAGAATTATTGCGTGTGTTCCTCCTTTTAAAAAAATTGCCTGTTTAATGTAGATAGACGGAAAAACTAAGTCATTAGATCCATGTATGTGAATTATTTTGTTTAGTGATTTTTCTTGATTCCAATTAACCATCCTATCAATTGACCATTTTAAGTAGTTTTCATCCCTGACAGATAAATATTTTCTGTAAAGTTCAATTCTATTCCTAACTATTGGCCCAAAAACAAAAAGAGCAAGTGCCTCAAAATCATTTATCCATTTGCTATTAAAAAATTTGTATGCTTTTGTTGTTCTGCTAAGTTGCATCATCAATGGTAATTCGTTTTTATTTTTTATACTTGAAATAATAATTATTTTAAAAGCCTTTATTAATTTAGATATTTCTTGAACAATTATTCCACCAAAAGAAACTCCGATTAAAACTATATTTTCCCCTTTAATTTTTTTTGAAATCCTTAATGAATAATCCTCAATAGATTCATCGTCAATAGGCATTTCCCAATCCAGAATATGTATATTAAAGTTTTCAGGCAAACTTATAAAATCAAAAATTTTAGAGTTTGCTGCCATTCCTGGCATCATGTAAACATTGTATATGTTAGCTTGATTCATGGTTTAATAATGTAAATCAATGCAAATTTTGTATATTTGCATCTTACAAAAATAATAACTAACTAATTCAATGTCAACATTAAACATTAATGATAATAACTTCCTGAGACAATTTGAAGTTAGTATCAATGGTCAGTTGGCAAAAGTTGAATATGCTCTACAAGAAAGAAAAATCTTTCTCACAAAAATTATATTACCGGAAAATACTACAGATGATTTTAAAGAAGAGTTTTTAGTCCAAATATTTGAAATTATTAAAGACAGGAAACTAAGAATGATGCCCACATCTTCAGAAATTAAAAGGTTTTTAAAAAGTAATAAGGAATATATGGACTTATTACCTATTGGTGTAAGACTTTAGGTGTGTTGATTAAAGCTTTCGCCCTTACTGTTAAATCATCATCAATTTTCTCAAGCTTACAATTTATGATATTGTCTACTAATTCTTTTGACCAAATTGCTTTAACTCTAATATAATTGTCTGTATATCCAAAAATATATCCATGAGAATTCTTGGATTCAAATAAAACAGGTCTTTCATTATTTATATTATTCTGATAAAAAGTCCTCTTCTTTTTTATTGATAATTCTCGCAGAATTTTACTTCTTTTGGACTTTATATGATTAGAAACCTTATTTTCAATTAAATTAGATTCAGTGTTGTCTCTATCTGAATATGAAAATACATGTAAATAAGAAATGTCCAATTTTCTTAAAAAATTTAATGTTTGATTAAAATCTTTCTCTGTTTCACCGGGAAATCCAACAATTACATCAACACCGACACAACAGTTTGGCATCAAATCTTTTATTTTGTTTATTCTAGATTCATAAAGACGAGTTAAATATCTTCTCTTCATCAACTTTAGGATTTTGTCTGATCCACTTTGCAATGGAATATGAAAATGATTGACAAATTTTTTACTGTTAAAAACAAAATCAATTATTTCATTGCTTAGAAGGTTTGGCTCAATTGATGAAATTCTTATTCTGGCTAAATTTCTAATTTTATTAAAATGTTTAATTAACTCTAAGAAATTACTTTCTTTTACACCAGAATTAATATCAAAAATCCCAAAATCTCCAATATTAACACCAGTTAGAACAATTTCCTTAATACCATTTGAAACTAAATATTTTGCATCGTCAACTAGTTTTAAAATTTGTCCGCTCCTTGACTTGCCTCTAGCCAACGGTATGGTACAATATGTACATTTATAATCACATCCATCTTGCACTTTTAAAAATGACCTTGTTCGTTCACCCATAGAAAAAGAACTTTTGAAAAAGTCTACAGAACTAATTTCACAAGAATGAACATTATTATTTTCTTTATTATCAAGATTTATATAGTTTAAAACATCAAACTTCTTGTCAGCACCAACAACTAGATCTACACCAAGTATTTTTGATATTTTTTTTGGTTTTAATTGGGCATAGCATCCGATTGCAACAACAGATGATTTAGGATTTTTCTTTTTTACTTTGTTTACAAGATATTTAAATTCTTTATCAGCATTGTTAGTGACTGAACAAGTATTTATGATATAAATATCGGAGGATTCATTAAAGCTAACCTTTTGAAATCCTTTTTTGACAAATTCTCTTGAAATTGATGACGTTTCTGAGTAATTTAGTTTACAACCTAATGTTTTGAAAGCTACTTTCAATTATTTTTTTTGCAAATATAATTTTATATTATAAAAACATGATTAAAAAAATATTCGCAATTATTGTTATTATTTTTATTTCCTGTGATAACTCGGAAATAAAATCTGAAAATATATTTAGATATAATGAATATTCAAATATTAGTTCACTAGATCCTGTATTTTCATCAACACTAAGAAATATTTGGCCATGCAATCAAATTTTTAATGGCCTAGTAAAAATGGATAATAATCTCAATGTTGTGCCAGACATTGCAGAAACTTGGACTATTAGTGCGGATAAAAAAACATATATTTTTAAAATTAAAAATGATATTTATTTCCATGAATCAGAGTATTTTGAGAATGGTCAGTCAAGAAATGTAAATGCTTATGACTTTGAATATAGTTTTAATAGATTAATAGATAATGATGTTGCATCACCAGGTGCTTGGGTCATGAACAATGTAGAAAGTTTTGGAGCAATTAATGATTCAATTTTTGAAATTCATCTATACAATGAGTTTAATTCCTTTCTTGAAATTTTAACAATGAAATATTGCTCAGTTGTTCCAAAAGAGGTAGTTCAATCACTAGGAAATTCATTTTCAAAAAAACCTATTGGGACTGGTCCATTTAAATTCAAAAGATGGGATGAAAATATAAAATTGGTATTGGTTAAAAATGAAAATTATCACGAATTCGATCAATCAGGTAATAGATTGCCATATTTAGATGCAATTTCTACAAGATTCATTCCTGACAAAAAAAGTGAATTTATGGAGTTTTTATCTGGAAATTTAGATTTTATTAGTTCACCTGAAAATACAATTATTGACCAAATATTCAATTTTGATGGTAATCTTAATGAAAATTTAAAAGATGAGTATTCACTTTCAAAAAGTCCTTATTTAAACACTGAGTATATAGGTTTTAATACTTCGGTAAACCTTGAAAAAGATATACTTCTTAGAAAGGCTATTAATTATGCAATTGATAGAGAAAAAATGATGAAATTTTTAAGAAAGAATATTGGTTATCCAGCCTCGAGTGGATTAGTTCCTAATGGATTAAATAATGAATTTTATTCAAATAGATATTTTAAAAATACTGAATTAGCACATAAATACTTAAACGAGTATAAAAAAATTAATGACCTTCAAAATATAAGTTTAGATTTGACAACTGATGCCCAATATTTAGATATTTTAGAATTTATCCAATCTGAATTGAAATCATTAGGTATTGATTTAAAAATTAATATTACTCCTCCTTCCATATTAAGGCAAGGTAAAGCAACAGGTAAGTTTAACATTTTCCGAGCTAGCTGGATTGCTGATTATGCCAATCCAGAAAATTATTTTTCACTTTTTTATTCAAAAAATCATACACCTTATGGTCCCAATTATACATTTTTCCAAAATGAAGAATATGATAAACTTTACGAACAAACACTGTCGTTAAAGAAAAAAGATGAGTTAAATAAGATTTATGAAAAAATGGAAGAAATTATTAAAAAGTATTCTCCGATCATTCCTTTATATTATGACATGAGTGTTAGGTTAAAACAAAAAAACATTTTTGGACTGAAGAATAATCCATTAAATATTCTTGATTTAAAAACTGTTTATAAAAAAAAATAGATACTATTTCTCCTTTGAACTTTCTTCATCATCAGACGGAGGTTCTTCAGCAACTGGAGTTTCCTCAACTGGTGCCTCATCAACTGGTGTCTCCTCAGCAACTGGAGTTTCCTCAACTGGTGCGTCTTCGGAAACTGGTGTCTCCTCAGCAATGGGAGATTCTTGATTTGGTGATTTTTTATTTTTTAATGATAAACTAGCATATCTGTTTTTAAACTTGTCAATTCTACCAGCTGTATCAACTAATTTTGTTTTTCCCGTATAATAAGGGTGTGAAGTCCGAGAAATTTCTAACTTAACCAATGGATAGTCAACTCCATCAACTTTAATTGAATCTTTAGTTTCGACAGCAGATTTAGTTATAAATACATCATTGTTAGACATATCTTTAAATGCAACTAATCTGTAATTCTCTGGATGTAAACCTTTTTTCATCAGTCAAATAGTGGCTGCAAATTTAGTTTTTTTTTATTATTATGCAATGAATATTTAGAATAGATAAATTCTAACTAAATTTACAATTATAAATGAAAAATATTTCTGCTAGAAATCATATAATAAATTTTGGTCTAATTACTTCTTTTTTTGGGGTTTCTTTTTCTTTAATGCAGTTTTTTTTAGGAACTCATTATGAGAATGACCCGCTTTCATTAGTTATTAGTTTTATTATCCTTTTCTCAGGGATTACTGCCTGTATTTTAAATTTCAAAAAGAAAAATAATGGCATAATTAAATTAAATACAATTTTAAAATTAGGAACTGGTCTTTCAAGTGTATATGTTGTTGTATCAATAATTTATTTTTTATTACTAATTAATATTTTTGAGCCTACATATTGGGATACAGTTTGGCAAATGTCTTATGAGACAGCTATTGCTGAAAATCCTGAACAAATGACAAATCCACAAACAAATAGTTATTGGACCTTTGAAGAGTTCAGAAGTTATATTGAATGGACAGAAAATATAGTTTATCCATTTATTATAGGAGTAAATTTATTTATTGGATTTATGTTTAGCCTGGTAATAGGTGTTTTTGTTCAAAAATCTGAAAAATAACAATGGATTTATCTTTAGTAATTCCTCTTTTCAACGAAGGTGACTCGATTTTTGAATTAAATAAGAAGATTAATGAAATTATTTCAAATTCAAATATAGATGTTGAAATTATTTACGTTGATGATGGAAGTAAAGATGATTCGTGGAAAAAAATAGCTAATATTTCAGAAAAATACCCAAATATTATTGGATTAAGATTTTTAAAAAACTATGGTAAATCCATGGCACTTTCAGCTGGATTTTCTAATGCTAAAGGAACGGTAGTTATTACAATGGATGCAGATCTTCAGGATGACCCTAATGAGATAATTCCACTTTATAATATGGTTAAAAATGAGGGCTATGATTTAGTTTCTGGATGGAAAAAAAAGAGATATGATTCTGTTATTTTTAAAAATATTCCATCCAAACTATTTAATTGGGCTGCTAGAAAATCATCAGGTATAAATTTGCATGATTTTAACTGTGGAATAAAGGCATATAAAAAATCTGTTATTAAGGAGATTGAATTGACTGGGGGAATGCATAGATATATACCAGTGTTAGCAAAAAACTGTGGTTTTAATAAAATATCAGAAAAGGTTGTTAAACATCACCCAAGAAAATACGGAAAGACCAAATATGGGGCAGATAGATTCATGAAAGGTTTTTTAGATTTATTGACATTATCATTCGTTCAAAGATTCGGTAAAAGACCTATGCATTTTTTTGGCTTATTTGGTACAATAATTTTGTTGGTTGCTTTATTCTTTTCAATATACATAGGAGTTGATAAATTATTTATAAATAAATCTGGAAGATTAATTACAGATAGACCTGAATTTTTTATATCCCTAGCTACCATGGTAATTGGTCTTCAATTTTTTCTAGCAGGTTTTCTTGGCGAATTGATTTTAAGAACAAGGAAGAATAAAGATAATTATACAATTAGTGAAAAGACCAATTCAAAATAATTATGAGTTTTAAATTAAAAAGTTTTGATGAATGGACATCTGATATTTTTGATAAAAAAACTGTTTCAAACGTAATCAATTTAAAGAAGGTTAATCAAAATGATTTTGATGACTCATTCTACAAAAATCTTGAATTTGGAACTGGAGGAATGAGAGGGATAATGGGAGTTGGTCCAAATAGAGTAAATAAATATACTTTTGGAAAAACTACTCAGGGAATATCAAATTATTTAAATAATAAATTTAAAAATAAAAAAATATCAGTTGTTATAGGAAGAGATTGCAGGAACAATGGAGAGGATTTAGAAAAGATAGTTAGTAAAGTCTTCTCATCTAATGGGATAAAAGTATATAAATTTAAATCCATTCAGCCTACCCCGATCGTATCTTTTGCTATCAAAGAACTAAAATGTAAATGCGGAATAGTACTCACAGCTTCACATAATCCAAAAGAATATAATGGTTATAAAGTTTATTGGGAAGACGGAGGACAAATTGTCCCACCTGTTGATAGTAGATTAACTGAAGAAATTGATAAAGTCGAATATTCAGAAATAAAATTCAAAAAAAATAAAAATTTAATTCATACGTTAGACAGCTCAATAGAGAAATTATACGTTGAAAAATCATTATCCTTTTTCAATAAATTGTATTCAAATTCAGAAAAAAATTTAAAAATTGTTTTTACTTCTTTACATGGAACATCATATAAACTCATTCCAAACCTTTTGAAAAAAACAGGATTTTCAGAACTTAAACTAGTTGATAAACAAATGATTCCTGATGGTAATTTTACTCATGTAAAATCATCAAATCCTGAAGACAAGTTAGCATTAATAGATGCAATTGAAATAGCTAAAAAAAATAATAGTGATTTGGTTATCGGAACAGACCCAGATGCAGATAGATTTGGTATAGTTGTAAAAGACTTTAATGGTGATTTTGTACAAATAAATGGGAATCAATCAATGATTGTATTAACAGATTTTTTACTATCAAGATTACAATATGAAAAAACTAAATCATTCATTGCAAGTACAGTGGTCTCTACACCAATGATGCAAAAAATAGCGGATAAAAATAAAGTAAAATTAATTTTGTCTTTGACTGGTTTTAAGTGGATAGGAAAAATGATAAATGATTTTCCATCATTAAATTATATATGCGGTGGTGAGGAAAGTTATGGTTTTTTAGCTGGTGATTTTGTTAGAGATAAAGATGCACTTACTTCATCATTATTAATTTCAGGATTATGTAATGAGCTAAAAGAGAAAAACTCTTCATTTTTTGAGAGACTAATTGACTGTTATTTAAAATATGGTTTCTACAAAGAGAAACTATTATCAATAACTGAAAAGGGAGAAAAAGGATTTAAAAAAATTAGTGAAAAAATTAATTCATTAAGAGATAATCCACCCAACAGACTAGCTGATGATCCTATAATAAAAATTTATGATTATAAAGAATCATTATTAAATGATAAGTTAAATAATTGTTCGTCAATTTTAAATTTTCCTAAATCGAATCTTCTAATTTTTGAGTCATCAAATGGCACAAGAGTAGCTGTTAGGCCTAGTGGAACTGAACCTAAGATTAAATATTATTTCAGCGTTAATGCGAATCTTGATGCAAAAAATGATTTTAAAATTAAAGATGAGTTATTAAATAAAAAAATTAACTTGTTAATAGAGGAGTTTATTTAGATGTATTTTAAAAGAGTTTTAAATTATGTTTTCACTTTCAAAAAATATTTTTTACTAAATATTATTTTTAGCGTTTTTTATGCACTTTTTAGTGCAATTGCATTTCTATCACTTATGCCAATGCTTGAAGTTTTATTTAATGGCGTCAATGATATTAGAGAAAAACCTAAACTTGAATTATCTAACAATCTAGGTGAGTTTGTTGAAAATTGGCTCAATTTTCAGGTAAGTAGTTTTGCTGCAGATGATAATCAAAAAGCTATCCTTTTTGTGGTTGGTGTTGTAATTATTTTATTTTTCTTAAAAAATATTTCAAATTATTTTGCTTTATTCTTTTCTACATTAATTAGAAATGGAGTCATTAAAAATCTAAAAAAAAATATTTTTGAAAAAATTATAACTCTACCACTAAGTTATTTTTCAAAAAATAAAAAAGGAGATCTAATATCTAGAATGTCATCTGACGTAATTGAAGTACAAAATTCATTTTTATCAATAATTGAAATATTCATCAGAGATCCATTGACCATTGCTTTCACAATTGGGGCAATGTTCATAATAAGCTATAAACTAACTCTTTTTGTTATAGTTTTTATTCCTGTTTCTGGTTTCATAATATCTTTTATTGGAAAGACATTAAAAAGAAAATCATTACTTGTTCAAAGAGAACAAGCCGAGCTTACATCTATAACTGAAGAAACTATAAATGGAATAAAAATTATCAAAAGTTTTTTAGCTGAAAGTTTTTTTAAAAATAAGTTTGATAAAACAAATACTAATTTTTTAAGTTTTTCAAATAAATTAATAAACCGACAAAACATTGCAGCACCCCTGAGTGAGTTTTTAGGAATTCTTGTAATTGGTGTATTGCTTTGGTACGGTGGTCAATTAGTCTTAATTGATATGGAACTTAAACCTGCAGCTTTTATTACATACATGGGCTTAGCTTATGGTGTTTTAACACCTGCCAAATCAATAAGTAAAGCTTTTTATTCATTAAAAAAGGGTAATGCAGCTGCTGAGAGAGTTTTTGAAATAATTGATTCAAAAAGTGAGTTCTTTGATGATTCTAATAAAGAAAACTTAGATTCATTTGAAAAATGTATTGAATTTAAAAATGTAAGTTTTAAATATGAAAATGCAACTGTTCTAAATAATATCTCACTTAAAGTAAACAAAGGCGAAATGGTTGCAATTGTCGGTTCATCAGGGAGTGGAAAATCGACATTAGTTAATTTAATCCCAAGATTTTTTGACAAAATATCAGGAAAAATTTTGATTGATGATATTGATATTAATAACTTATCAAGATTAAAAATTAGATCATTGATTGGCATAGTAAGCCAGGACTCAATACTATTTAATACCTCAATTAAGGAAAATATTCTACTTGGCGATCAGAAAGGAAATATACAAGAAAAACTTTCTGAGTCTATAAGCATTGCTAATGCTGAGGAGTTTATTAATGAACTTGACGATCAAGTTGATCATAATGTGGGTGACAATGGTTCAAATCTTTCAGGTGGACAAAAACAAAGAGTAGCTATTGCAAGAGCAGTTTACTCAAATTCTCCAATATTAATTCTTGATGAGGCAACTTCATCTCTAGACTCAAAGTCTGAAAAATTGGTACAGAAAGCAATTGATAAATTAATGATTAATAAAACATCTATTGTTATTGCTCACAGATTGTCAACAATACAAAATGCAAACAAAATTATTGTTTTAGATAAAGGTGAAATTGTAGAGCAAGGAAGCCACGATGAACTTATTAAAAATGATAGTTACTATAAAAAATTGATAGCCCTTCAATCTTTCAAGTAAGGGTTTTGTTGATAAATTCTTTAAAAGGTTAAAAACAATAACAATAATAAACTACTTTCTAGAATTTTTTAATCTAAATTTGGATTTGTAGCAATGGTATCATTTTTTAAATCTATAAACTCTGAGATTTTTGCTGTACACACTACAGTCAAGCTAAAAAAAAATGATATTGAAAAACTCACCTGGCTATTTTCAAATTCTGAATATTTAGATAAAAAAACTATCAATCAAAATTTTATAGGTCCTCGAAAAACCATGGTAACACCTTGGTCGACTAATGCTGTAGAGATTACACAAAATATGGGAATTGATAAAATTATTAGGATTGAGAAATTTTTCCCTGAGTGTAAGGATATTACTTACGACAGCATGACAAGCCAACTTTATGAAAATTTAAATCAAGAAATTTTTAATATAAATATTAAGCCTGATGAAATAAAAGAAATTATTGATATTAAAAAATATAATGAAGATGAAGGTTTAGCATTAAGTAAAGAAGAAGTAGATTACTTAGAAAATCTTTCAAAAAAGATAAGTAGAAAATTAACTGACTCTGAGGTTTTTGGATTTTCGCAAGTCAACTCTGAGCATTGCAGACATAAAATCTTTAATGGAACTTTTGTAATTGATAATAACCAAATGTCTGAGTCACTATTTGAGCTAATAAAAAAAACAACAAAAAAAAATCCAAATCAAGTTGTATCTGCTTACAAAGATAATGTTGCATTTATAGATGGACCACTCGTAAAACAGTTTGCACCTAAATTTGGTCACAAACCTTCTGTATATCAAGAAACTGATTTAAACACAGTAATATCACTTAAAGCAGAAACTCATAATTTTCCAACCACAGTGGAACCTTTTAGCGGTGCTGCTACTGGATCAGGAGGAGAAATTAGGGACAGATTAGCTGGAGGTCAAGGATCTTTACCATTAGCTGGAACAGCTGTTTACATGACACCTTATCCGAGGTTTGAAAATCAATCAATTGGTTTTAACGATAGAAATTGGCTTTATCAAAAACCAAAAGAAATTTTAATTAAAGCATCCAATGGTGCATCCGATTTTGGAAATAAATTTGGTCAGCCACTTATTTCTGGTTCACTTTTGACATTTGAACATAATGAAAATGATAGATTACTTGGATTTGATAAAGTAATCATGCTAGCAGGAGGGATAGGTTTTGCTAATTCAAAACACTCAAAAAAACTAAAGATAAAAGAAGGTGATCTGATTATTGTAATTGGTGGTGATAATTATAGAATTGGTATGGGTGGTGCTGCTGTATCATCCACTGATACTGGAAAATATAGCTCAGGAATTGAGCTTAATGCAGTTCAAAGATCAAATCCTGAGATGCAGAAAAGGGTTTCGAATGCAATCAGATCAGTTGTCGAATCAAGTAATAACTTTATAAAATCTATACATGACCATGGCGCAGGTGGTCATTTAAATTGTATTTCTGAATTAGTTGAAGAAACGGGAGGTGTATTAAACGTTGATGACTTACCAATTGGAGACTCAACTCTTTCTGCCAAAGAAATAATTGGAAATGAATCCCAAGAAAGAATGGGTTTAATAATTAGTCCGAATGACTTAAAAAAAATCGAAGAAATCTGCCAGAGAGAAAACGCACCAATATACGTTGTTGGAGAAGTCAAAGAAAACTCGAGGTTTCTTGTTCATTCATCAAAAAACAAAAGAAAAGTTATTGATCTTAAATTATCAGATTTTTTTGGCAACTCACCAAAAACAATGTTGTATGATAAAAAGTTAAAATTTAGATATAGTAATTTTAAATACGACGAAAGTTTAATCGAAGAATATATTGTCAAGATATTAAATTTAGAATCTGTTGCTTGTAAAGATTGGTTAACTAATAAAGTTGATAGATGTGTAACTGGAAAAGTTGCTATGCAACAGTGTACTGGTCCGCTACAACTTCCATTAAATAATTGCGGGGTTATGGCTCTAGATTTTAACTCGATGGATGGAGTTGCAACATCAATTGGACACTCTCCATTAACTAGTTTAATTGATTCAGGAAGTGGCTCAAGAAACTCAATAGGTGAAGCTTTAACAAATATTATTTGGTCACCTTTGAAAAATGAATTGAGCTCAATTTCTCTCTCTGCCAATTGGATGTGGCCGGCAAATAATGAGGGTGAAAATTCTAGACTTTATGAAGCTGTAAAAGCATGTTCAGATTTTTGCATCGATCTAGGTATAAATGTACCAACAGGTAAAGACTCACTTTCAATGAAGCAGAAATATCCGAAAAAAGAAGTTATTGCTCCAGGTACTGTGATTATATCAGCCACAGGTCATACAAATGATCTCAGAAAAACAATTGAACCTTATTTAAGTTACAATAAATCAAATATATATTACATAAATATGTCCTCATGTCAATATGAACTTGGAGGATCTGCGCTATTTCAAGCATTTAATAAAATTGGAGAGAAATCAAATGATATTTTATCAGCAAAAAAGTTTAAAAAAATTTTTAATTCAATACAAAAAGCAATAAAAAATGGTTTGATTGAATCTGGTCATGATATTAGTTCAGGTGGTATGATTACCTGCTTACTTGAAATGTGTTTTGTTAGTGATAATATTGGGTTAAATATTGATTTATCACAAATAAAAGAACAAGATGTTGTTAAAGTTTTGTTCAGTGAAAACCATGGATTAATTATTAAAGCTGATAAAAAAATTGAAAACCTCCTAAAATCAAAAAACATAAGCTTCTACAAATTAGGAAGTTGTGAAAAAGGTAATTTCCTGAATATCAAAAAAGATAATTTTAATCTAAAGTTAGATATTGATTGCTACAGAAAAATTTGGTTTAATAAATCATATTTATTTGATCAATTACAGACTGAAAAAAGTAAAGCCAAAGAAAGGTTTGATAACATTTCCTCAAAATTGAGCTTTAAATTCCCTAGATGGTTTAAACCAAATTTTAGCTTCAAAACAACTAAAAAAATTAAGGCTGCCATCATCAGAGATAAAGGAAGTAATTCTGAAAGAGAAATGGCATATGCTATGCATTTATCAGGTTTTAAGGTTGTGGATGTTCACATGACAGACCTTATTTCTGGCAAAGAGAATTTAAATGATATAAATTTTTTAGTTGCTGTTGGAGGTTTTTCAAATTCTGATGTTCTGGGATCAGCAAAAGGATGGGCAGGATCATTTTTATATAATGAAAAAGCAAAGAGAAGTTTAGAAAATTTTTACAAAAGAAAAGATACACTTTCTTTGGGTGTATGTAATGGATGTCAGCTTTTTATCGAATTAGGCTTATTACACCCCCACGATAAGCTAAAACCAAAAATGGAATTTAATGAATCCAATAAGTTTGAATGTGTATTTACAAGTGTGAAAATTAAAGAAAATAACTCAGTGATGTTTAAAAGCTTTTCAGATTCAGAACTTGGAATTTGGTCTGCACACGGCGAAGGAAGATTTAATCTTCCCTTAAATGAAAAAAATTATAATATCATCGGCAAATATTCAAAAAGCACATTCCCAATAAATCCAAATGGTTCTGATTATGATACTGCTATAATATCGGATAAAGATGGAAGACACATAGCTATGATGCCTCATCTTGAAAGATCTACATTTCCATGGAATTGGGGGTACTACCCTGATTCTAAGGAAGTACATGATATTTCACCATGGATATATGCGTTTATCAACGCACATAATTGGTTAAAATAAAATCATATTTACTATGCGTGCATAGTATTTTTTTGTATATTAAATAATTCAATGAAATTTATAGAACATTCTTTAAGATACACTTGGCAGTCTGTATCTAAAATGCATAATGAAGAAGCAAAAAAATATGGCGGTACTCTAGCTCATGCCCAAGCCCTTTTAAACCTTAATCCAAATCATGGTATACCATCTACTTCGCTTGGACCAAAAATGGGTATGGAATCAACTAGTCTCTCTCGTACACTTAAATCAATGGAGCAATTAAATCTAATTAATCGAGTTGCCAATCCTGAAGACAAGAGGAGTGTTTTAATTAAACTTACAGACAAAGGCAAAGATTTAAGAAATCTTGCAAAAAAAAATGGTCTAAGGTTCAACAAAGTAGTTTATGAAAATATTGGTAAAGAAGATATTGATACTTTTTTATCTGTAATGAAGAAGATTAATAAAATGATAAAGAAAAAAAAGATTTACTAATGACTAAAAATATTTCGAAAATTGCTGTTTTAGGTTCTGGAATAATGGGTTCTGGAATAGCCTGCCATTTTGCTAATATAGGAGTTGAGGTTATTCTTCTTGATATTTGTCCAAAAGAGCTGAATGAAAATGAAATAAAACAAAATTTAAGCTTAGATAGTAAAAAAGTAAAAAATAGAATTGTTAATGATATGTTTCAAAAGTGTATCAAATCAAGACCCTCACCTATTTATAACAAAAAATTTATTGAAAGAATTAGACTTGGAAATTTTGAAGATGATATTGATAAAATCAATGAAGTTGATTGGATAATTGAAGTTGTTATAGAAAAACTTGATATTAAAAAATCAATATTTGATTTAGTCGAAAAGCATAGAAGGCCTGGTACAATTGTAACATCAAATACATCTGGGATTCCTATTAAGTTAATGAATGAGGGTAGATCCGATGACTTCAAAAAATCTTTTGCAATAACACATTTTTTCAATCCTCCAAGATATTTGAATTTATTTGAAGTAGTTCCAGGACCAGACTGTAATAAAGAAGTGCTTAATTTCTTATTAGAATACGGGGAAAAATTTTTGGGAAAAACATCCGTTTTAGCAAAAGACACCCCAGCATTCATAGGAAATAGAATTGGAATTTTTGGAATTATGAGCCTTTTTCATCAAATTAAAAATGGTGAATACTCAGTTGAGGAAGTTGATAAATTAACAGGTCCTGCAATAGGTAGGCCAAAATCAGCCACATTTAGAACAGCTGATATTGCAGGTTTGGATACAATGTGTCATGTAGCAAATGGAGTTTATGATAAGTGCAAAGATGATGAGTTAAGAGAAGTTTTTAAATTGCCTGATTTTCTTCAAAGAATGCTTGATAATAATATGCTTGGAAGTAAAACTGGACAAGGTTTTTATAAAAAAATAAAAGATGAAAATGGCAAGTCTAAAATTCTTGCTCTTGATTTAAAAACTTTTGAGTATAATGATCAAAAAAAAGTGAGTTATGAAACTTTAAAAAATGCTAGAAAATGCAGGAAAAGAGATGAAAAATTTAGAACACTGATAAGTGGAAATGACAAGGCATCCGAATTTTACAAAGAAAATTTCGCTAGAATGTTTGGTTATGTACAAAATAGAATTCCTGAAATTTCAGATGATATAACAAGTATTGATGCAGCATTAAAGACAGGATTTGGATGGAAAGATGGCCCATTTGAAATATGGAATTACATTGGAGTAAAAGAAGGGGTTAAATTAATGAAAGAATTTGATTTAAAACCTGTCAAGTGGATAAATGAGATGGTTAAAAAAAATAATAATACTTTCTACAGAATTAATGATGGATACAGAGAATACTATGATCTAAAGTCAAAATCATTTAATAAAGTACCTGGACAGGATGGTTTTATTATTTTAAAAAATTCGCCAGAAAATAAAGTATTATGGTCTAATAATGAAGCAAGACTTATTGATATTGGAGATAATATTTTGAATCTTGAATTTGGATCCAAAATGAACTCAATAAATCAAAATATAATTACAGCATTGGATAAGTCTATTGACATAGCTGAAAAGGATTTTAAAGGACTAGTTTTAGGAAATGAGTCCGATCATTTTTCTGCTGGAGCCGACATTAGTGTAATTTTTCTTGCTGCAATTGAACAGGAATATGATGAAATTAATTTTTTTATGAAAATGTTCCAAAATACCATGATGAAATTAAGATACTCATCCATTCCTGTAATTGGTGCTCCTCATGGTTACACTTTGGGAGGAGGTTGTGAGGTATGCTTACATTGCGATAAATTAATAGCGTACAGTGAAACATATATTGGGCTTGTTGAAGTAGGGGTAGGACTTGTTCCTGGCGGCGGTGGACTTAAAGAAATGGCACTTAGAGCATCTGATAAGTTCAGACCTAATGATGTAGAAGTGAATTTATTACAGCAATATTTCATAAATATTGGTATGGCTAAAACTGCAACATCGGGTTTTGAGGGTTTTGATTTGGATTACTTAATTAAAGGAAGAGATCATGTGGTTATGAATAAAAAAAATCAAATTTCTATAGCAAAACAAACAGCTCTAAATATGTATGAAATGGGCTATACAAAACCAATAAAAAGGACTGATATTAAAGTTTTAGGTAAACAGGCTCTTGGAATGATGTACGTTGGAGCTGATTCAATGTTGGCTGGTGGCTACATTTCAGAACATGATAAAAAAATTGCTAATAAAATAGCTAATGTTTTATGCGGAGGTGAATTGTCCCAAGCAACAAGAGTTTCCGAACAATATTTATTAGATCTCGAAAGAGAAGCTTTTTTGTCACTATGTGGTGAGAGGAAAACTTTGGAAAGAATTCAGTACATGTTAAAGAACGGAAAACCGCTAAGAAACTAATATGAAAGAAGCATATATAATAAAAGCATATAGAACTGCAGTTGGTAAAGCACCAAGAGGTTTTTTTAAGTTTAAAAGACCTGATGAATTGGCTGCAGAAACTATTGAGTACATGATTTCTCAAATTCCTGACTTTGATAAAAAATTAATTGATGATTTAATTGTAGGTAATGCTATGCCTGAAGCAGAACAAGGTTTCAATGTAGCAAGACTAATTTCTCTCATGGGACTTAAAGTAGATGATGTTCCAGGTGTCACAATTAACAGGTTTTGTGCTTCAGGATTGGAAACTGTAGCAATAGCAACCGCAAAAATCAAATCTGGAATGTCAGATTGCATTATTGCTGGTGGAGTTGAAAGTATGAGCTATATTCCAATGACTGGATTTAAACCTGTACCAAATTATAATACAGTGTCCAGCGGTAAGGAAGATTATTATTGGGGAATGGGTTTAACTGCTGAACAAGTTGCAAATGAATACAAAGTTTCGAGAGAAAGTCAAGATCTTTTTGCTTATGAATCACATCAGAAAGCTATCAAAGCACTAGAAGAAAAAAAATTTAGTGGACAGATTGCTCCTATAAAAGTGAAAGAAATTTACCTTGATGAAAATCTAAAAAAGAAGGAAAGAGAAACGACTTTTAATGAGGATCAAGGACCTAGAAAAGATACAAGTATTCAGGTTTTATCAAAATTAAGACCTGTTTTTTCAGCAACTGGATCTGTAACTGCTGGAAACTCATCTCAAATGAGTGATGGAGCTGCATTTGTCATGATAGTAAGTGAAAAAATGTTAAAAAAACTAAATGTGGAGCCTATTGCCAAATTAATTGGTTATAGCGTTGCTGGTCTTCCCCCCAAAATTATGGGCATGGGACCAGTTAGAGCAATTCCAAAGGTTTTGGACCAAGTTGGAATGAAATTAAAAGAAATTGAGCTATTTGAGCTTAATGAAGCTTTTGCTTCACAATCGATAGCAGTTATAAACGAATTAAAATTGGAGAAAGATATCGTTAATGTGAATGGAGGTGCTATTGCCCTTGGCCATCCCCTAGGTTGTTCAGGTGCAAAACTTTCAGTTCAACTATTTGATGAAATGAAGCTAAGAAAATTAAAGTATGGTATGGTCACTATGTGCGTTGGTACAGGCCAAGGTGCCGCTGGAATATTTGAAAAATTATAATTATGGAATTATTAGAAAAAAATTTGACAAGAGGTGGTGAATTTATAATCAAAGAAACTGATTGTAATGATGTGTTTACACCAGAAGATTTTACAGAAGAACAAAAAATGATGAAAGATGCGGTTCATGATTTTGCTGAAAAAGAAATTTGGGCTAGAAAAAGTGAATTTGAGAAACACAACTATGATTTAACTTTTGAGGTGATTAAAAAAGCTGGTGATCTTGGATTTTTAGGGGTTGGAGTTCCCGAGGAGTATGGAGGTCTTGGTATGCCATTTACCTCATCAATGCTGGTTTGTGATTATATATCAGGAAGTTCGGGATCTACTTCTACAGCCTATGGAGCCCACACTGGAATTGGAACTTTTCCTATTCTTCTTTATGGAAATGAAGAACAAAAGAAAAAATATGTTCCAAAATTGGCAACAGGAGAACATATAGGTGCATATTGTTTAACTGAACCAACTGCTGGATCCGATGCAAATAATGGAAAAACCAAAGCAGTACTAACAACAGATAAAAAACATTATTTGATTACCGGCCAAAAGATGTGGATTTCAAATGCGGGATATGCTGATATTTTTACAGTTTTTGCAAGGATTGAAAATGATAAAAATATAACTGCATTTATTGTGCCTAACGATCCAAATAATGGTATAAAACTTGGAAATGAAGAATCAAAACTTGGAATACACTCATCTTCTACACGACAAGTTTTTTTCAATGAAACAAAAGTGCCAGTGGAAAATATGATTTCTAAAAGAGGGAATGGATTTAAAATTGCGATGAATGCTTTAAATATTGGAAGAATAAAACTTGCTGCTGCTGCTCTTGACGGGGAAAGAAGAGTAACAAAGGCTGCGATACAATATGCAAATCAGAGAGAACAATTTAACTCTAAAATTATTGAATTTGGTGCAGTAAAAGAAATGTTAGTTAAAATGGCAACAGAAACATATGTTGATGAATCGGCAACATACAGAGCTGCCAAAAATATTGAAGATAGAATTTCAATTCTTAAATCAAATGGGCAAACACATCAAGAATCTGAATTAAAGGGTGTTGAGGAGTATGTTGTAGAATGTTCAATCCTAAAAGTAGCCGTCTCCGATCACCTCCAAAATTGTACCGATTTAGGAATTCAAGTTTTTGGTGGTATGGGCTATTCAACAGAAACTCCTATGGAATCTGCCTGGAGAGATGCAAGAATTGCTAGAATATATGAGGGAACAAATGAAATAAATAAGCTCGTTATAATTGGTATGATTATAAAAAAAGCTTTGAAAGGTCATTTAAATTTAATTGAAAAAGCTGAAGAAGTTGCGAGTGAATTGACTGAAATTCCTAGTTTTGAGATTCCTGAATTTGATGAGCTTTTTGCTGAAGAAAAGTATGTGATTAAGAATCTAAAAAAAGTTTTCTTGATGCTTGCTGGTGCTGGAATGAAAAAATTTGGAATGGATTTAGAAAAAGAACAAGAAGTTTTATTAAGAATCTCAGAAATAATAATTGAAATATATATGTCTGAATCTGCAATTTTGAGAACTGAGAAAAATTCAAAAAGATTTGGATCTGAAAAATATTTAAGTCAAATAGCAATGAGTAAACTTTATCTTTATGAGTCCTGTGAATTAACAATTAAAAAAGCAAAAGAGTTGATTGTATCATTATCTGAAGAGAGTGAACAAAAGTTTTTATTAGCTGGCTTAAAGAGATTTACTAAATATTTTAATTATCCGAATACTATTGAATTAAAGAGACAGGTTGCAGCAGTCTTGGAGGCAGAAAATAAATATCCTTTTTAAATTATATGTGGCTAAGATTTATTGTACTTTTTTTTAGCTGCTTAGTTTGTTCTCAGAATGAAAAAGACAAGCTTATTTATGAAATTATTTCAAACATTTCTGAGGATAGACTTAGAGATGATATTCAAAAATTAGTAAATTTTGGTACAAGACATACTCTCAGTGATACAGTTTCTGATACAAGAGGAATAGGGGCTGCAAGGAGATGGATAAAAAAAGAATTTGAACAAATATCTGATGATTGTAATGGTTGTCTAGAAGTTTTTTATCAAAATAATTATTTCAAAAAAAATAATCTCAGACTTATAAAAGATGTTTGGATAAATAATGTAGTTGCCATTCAACGTGGGACAACACATCCAAACAGATATATCATAATGAGTGGTGATATAGATAGCAGAGTTTCAGATCCAAATGACTTCAAATCTGATTCACCAGGCGCAAATGATAATGCAACAGGAATGGCAGGGACAATAGAGGCAGCCAGAGTGTTATCCAAATTTAAATTTGAAAATTCAATAATATTTGTTGGTCTGTCTGGTGAGGAACAAGGTTTATATGGAGGGCAAGGCTTAGCTGGATATGCAAAAAAAAACAATTGGGATATTATCGGAATTTTAAATAATGATATGATAGGTAATGTTGAAGGTATTAACGGAGTAGTAGATAACAAAAGTTTTAGAATTTTTTCTGAACCTGTGCCAGCGAATGAATCAGATAGGCAGCGATATATGAGAAGATTTTATGGTGGAGAAGTGGATGGCAACTCAAGACAACTTGCAAGATTTATTTTCAATTCAACAAAAAAATATATGCCAGACTTAAATCCTGATTTAGTATATAGATTAGATAGATTTGGAAGAGGCGGGCATCACCGTCCATTTAATGATCTTGGCTATGCTGGTGTTAGAATTATGGAAACTAATGAAAATTACAATCGTCAACACCAGGATATTAGAATTGAAAATAATGTTAAGTATGGTGATGTTATAGATGGTGTTGATTTTGAATATGTAAAAAAATTAACATCTGTCAATGCAATAAATTTAGCACTATTAGCATCGTCACCACCTCCTCCACAAAATTTAAAAATTGGTGGTATTGTTGAGCCATCAGTAAAATTCAAATGGGATCTAAATCTAAAGAATGATATAATTGGTTATAAAATTTATTGGCGCAAAACTTCATCTGCAAATTGGGAGTTTAGTAAAAGTATTGGAATTGTTAATGAATATACTCTGGAAAATATAATTATTGATAACTATTTATTTTCAATTGTTTCAGTAAATAAAAATGGTTTTGAAAGTATTTATAAATTTCCCTCTGATACTTTTAGGTAACTAATCCAGTCTAAATCCATTAGCTTTCATCCACTCATCATTATAGATTTTACCTACATACCTACTGCCTGAGTCATGTAATAGAACAACAACAACGTCGTCTTTTTTAAAATATTTTTTTAACTGAATTACACCTTTAATTGCTGCGCCACATGAATTTCCTGCAAAAATACCTTCCTCTTTTGCAAGTTTTCTAGTATATCTAGCTGCATCTTCATCATTAACTTTTTCAAAGTGATCAATTAGATTAAAATCAACATTTTTTGGAATAATATCTTCACCAATTCCCTCAGTTATATAAGGATATACCTCATTCTTATCAAATATTCCGGTTTCATGATATTTTTTAAATGCTGAACCATATGTGTCAATACCCCAAACTTTAATCTTACTATTTTTCTCTTTTAAATATTTAGCAACTCCAGAGATAGTTCCGCCTGTACCAACACCTACAACAAAATGGGTAATTTTACCATCAGTTTGCCTCCAAATTTCAGGACCTGTAGTTAAATAGTGTGCCTCTCTATTTGAAAGATTATCATATTGATTTACATACCATGAATTCTCAGTTTCTTTGCTAATTCTTTTGGCTGTTGAGTAGTAAGATTTGGGATCATCAGGTTCAACATTAGTTGGACATATTACAACTTTAGCTCCTACAGCTTTCAAAACATCTACTTTCTCTTTTGATTGTTTATCAGTTGTTACACATATTAGTCTATACCCTTTAACAATAGCAGCTAATGCTAAGCCCATTCCTGTGTTCCCAGAGGTTCCCTCAACAATTGTTCCACCAGATTTCAACCTACCATCTTTTTCGGCATCTTCAACCATCTTTACGGCCATTCTGTCTTTAACTGAGTTGCCGGGATTAAAGTATTCAACTTTTGCTAAAACAAGGCTTTGAACTTCACTAGTAATTGAATTTAGTTTTATAAGTGGCGTGTTCCCAATAGTTTCTAATATATTGTTACAATAATTCACTTTTCATTTACAAATTTAAATCATTAAGTTAACTTCAAACTTGAATTCGGTTTAATTTTAGATATGGTTTTGGATGGAATCAAAAGCATTAGCATGCAGATAACAATGACAATCAAATTTATCAGAAGTATTTTTATTGGGTCGATTTCAATAGGAACATAATCTGAGTAATACGTTACTGGATCAAGCTTAATCAAAGAAAAATATTTTTGAATAATCATTAATGATAAAGAAATAACATTTCCCCAAAGTATTCCTTTTATAATCAAGTAAAATCCGTTTATCATAAAAATTATTCTAATTGATGAATTATTCGCACCTAAAATTTTTAATCTGCCAATTAACTTTGTTTTATCTAAAACTGTTACTAAAAGAGCCGTGATCATATTAACTCCTCCTACAGCAATCATTAAAATCACAATTAAATAAATGTTTGTATCGAACAATTTAATCCAATTGAAGATTTCGGGGAATCTATCAGATGTTTTTTGAATATTAATATCAGGTGGAATAAATGAAAATAAAAAATCTAAATCTTCCTTTTTTAAATTATTGTTTTCAAGTGATACTTCTAACCCTCCACTAAAGTTATTATCCCATTTATTTATTAGTAGGGATTGTTTAATATTTCCAAAAATTAACTTTGAATCAAATTCGGATATTGATGAATTGTACAATCCAATAACCTTTAAGTTTCTAACTATTGGAATTTTACTAATTTGATTTTTAAAAAATAAAAACTTTACATAATCACCTTTTTTAACATTTAGTTTTTTTGCTAATAAGTCAGAAACTAATACTTCACCAATATCAATATTTACTATATTTTTACTTATTATAAGTTGATTAACTGAATTAAAACCATTATCATCAATTCCTTTAAAGACTATGTCTAAAAAAGTATTATTAACTGGAATTATGCCAGGATTATAAGAAACTTTATTTATACTTTTAAATTTTTTACTTGTAAAAAATTTGTTGTCAATATTATTTAAATCAATTGGATAGTAAGTTGAAAAATTTTCATTTTTAAAATTTGATATATAATAATCACCGGAAATATTAGTAAACTTATCTGTAATTTCGTTTTGAATCCCAAATCCAATTGATACAGAAAAATTGATAACAATTATTGCTGTAATAATTGATAAAATTGAAATTTTTATAATCGGAGATGATATAGTATTTTTATATCTCTTATAAGTAAGAATTCTTGATGCTAGAAAATTTTCAAATTTCAAAATCTATTATTGTGTTTGTCAAAATTAATTTATTTTTAATATTATCATTAAATATAGTTGCACAAAATAATACAATAATTGGCATTGATAAAACAGAAAAATATTTGCCGCTTATCATTGATAAAAATATTGCTATTGTATCCAATCACACATCACAATTTTTAAAAAAAAATAAAAGTATTCATCTAGTGGATTCACTTTTAAAACTAAATGTTAGAGTAAAAAAGGTTTTTGCTCCTGAACACGGTTTTCGTGGAAATTTAGATGCAGGAGAAAAAATTATTAATTCTACTGATCCAAAAACTGGCATTCCGATTGTTTCGTTATATGGTAAAAAAAGAAAACCGAGTTTTGAGGATTTAGATGAAATTGATGTTATAATTTTTGACATTCAAGATGTTGGAGCAAGGTTCTACACATATCTTTCTACTATGCATTATGTTATGGAAAGTTGTGCAGAAAATAATATTGAATTAATTGTACTAGATAGACCAAACCCCAACGGTCATTATATTGATGGTCCAGTTATGGCTAAAGAATCTATGAGTTTTGTTGGCCTACACCCAGTACCTATAGTTTATGGAATGACAATAGGTGAATATGCAAAAATGATAAATGGAGAAAAATGGCTAAAAAATAATCTAAATTGTAAATTGAAAGTAATAGAAATTTCTAACTATGATAGAAATAAGAAATATAAATTAACATTTAAGCCATCTCCAAATTTACCAAATCAACAATCAATTAATTTATATCCCTCTCTTTGTTTTTTTGAGCAAACACCTGTTAGTGTAGGTAGAGGAACCATAAAACAGTTTCAAGTGATTGGAACGCCATACTGGAAAAATTTTAAGTTTAATTTTACTCCCAAGTCAATGCCAGGTGCTAAGTATCCAAAACATGAAAATTTTACTTGTTATGGGCTTAATCTTGAAAATGAACAGTACCTGTCAAAAATTGATTTGAAATGGTTAATACTTGCCTACAAAAATGAAAAAAATAAAGATAATTTTTTTAAATCTGGATTTCACCGTTTAGCAGGAAATAAGCTTTTAGAGGAACAAATAAAAAAAGGTTTATCTGAAAAAGAAATTAGAAAAACATGGAAAAATGGATTAGATAATTTTAAACTTATTAGAGAAAAATATTTAATATATAATTAATCTATCTCCATAAATTTATGCAGTTGAAGTGAAAGATTCCAATTTGGATTTTCTTTTATAAAATCAAATATGAGTGACTTATTTTTTTCAAATCTATCCCATTCAGGCTGAAGAAATAATTTACATTTTTTTGTTACTTTTTTGGACTCATCTAATGCAAATTTCAAGTCATGTTTATTGTAGATAATTATTTTGAGTTCATCTGCAATTTTATAAATCTCTTTTTTGGGAAGTTTTTGTTTTTTGGGTGATAGACAAACCCAATCCCAATTACCGGAGAAATTATAGGCGCCTGATGTTTCAAGATGAACAACCATTTTATTTTTTTTGATTCTTTTTGTCAATATTGTCATGTCCCACATAAGTGGTTCACCACCTGTTATGATAACCAAATTAGTTCCAGTAATTTTTGAAATAATATCATCTACACTAACAATTTGATGTTTACCGTAATCCCAACTTTCTTTAACATCACACCAATGACAACCAACATCGCAACCTCCCATTCTAATAAAATAAGCAGGTTTTCCAGAATGAAACCCTTCTCCTTGAATTGAATAAAAGGCTTCCATTAGTGGTAAGTTGTTTGAATCTATATTCACATCTACAAATATATTACAGATTGTAGTAAGTTATATTAAATCATTAATTTTAATATATGAATGTACCTACTTTACTTCCTTTTCACTTGGCAATCCCAGTTCATGATTTAAAAAAATCAAGAGATTTTTACAAAAATATTTTGGGCTGTGATGAGGGAAGAAGTAGTGACCACTGGGTTGATTTTAATTTATTTGGCCACCAATTAGTTATTCATTACAAAGAAAAATCTAAAGAAAAAATCAAAACTAACCCTGTTGACGGTAAGGATGTTCCGATACCTCATTTTGGAGTTATATTAGAATGGAATCAATTTCATAATTTTTCAAATAAACTAATTGAAAAAGGGGTAACTTTTATTATTGATCCTTACATTCGATTTAAAGGTTTACCAGGTGAACAAGCAACAATGTTTTTTAAAGATCCTTGTGGTAATGCATTAGAGTTTAAATCCTTCAAGGATTTTAATCAAATATTCGCAAAATAGTATATTAGTTTTTATAAGCCTGAAGTGCGTTTGTTAAGAGCATGGCTATTGTCATAGGTCCAACACCTCCAGGTACTGGGGTAATAAATGATGATTTTTTTGAAACATTTTCAAAATCAACATCACCAACAATTTTGTATCCCTTGACTGAATCATCAGGAACTCTTGTTATTCCTACATCAATAATAATTGCTCCATCTTTAATCATGTAATCCTTAATAAAATTAGGCACCCCTAAAGCAGAAATTACTATATCTGCTTGCTTTATTAAATCCTCAATTTTATTAGTTCTGCTGTGAGCTAATGTAACAGTAGAATTTCCAGGATTGGTCTTTAAACCCATTAATATGCTAATTGGTTTACCAACAATATCTGATCTTCCAATGACAACGGTATGTTTTCCCTCAGTAGATACCTTATACCTTTTTAATAATTCCATGATCCCATTTGGAGTTGCAGAAATGAAAGTTGGTAGTTTAAGTGCCATTTTTCCAAAATTTGTAGGATGAAACCCATCTACATCTTTTTTTGGATCAACAGCCATCAAAACTTTTTGAGTATCTATATGCTTTGGCAAAGGTAATTGAACAATATAACCGTCAATTTTATCATCGTTATTAAGTTCATTTACTTTATTAAGTAATTCTTGCTCAGAAATAGATTCCTGCAAACTAACTAATGTTGATCTAAAACCTACTTTTTCACAAGCACGAACTTTACTTCCAACATAAGTAAGGCTAGCTCCATCATTTCCAACAATGACAGCTGCCAAGTGAGGAGGCCGATTACCGGTACCTGTAATTGATTTTACCTCCTTGGCAATTTCATCTTTGATATCATTACTTGTTTTTTTTCCGTCAAGTATAATCATCTTATTGTTTAAAATTTTGCATCATTCCCATTAGTTTTGATGCTCCACCAGATTGTACCATCTTCATCATCTTTGACATTTGTTCAAATTGTTTAAGTAAGGCGTTTATTTCCTGAACTTCTCTACCAGCTCCTTTAGCTATTCTTTTTTTTCTGTTATGATCAATTATTTTAGGGTTTGACCTCTCTTTTGGCGTCATTGATTGAATTAATGCTTCAATATGTTTGAATGAATCATTATCTATATCTATATCTTTAATCTTATTCATTCCGGGAATTAGACTTACCGTATCTTTTAAATTACCCATCTTTTTTATTTGGTTAATTTGATTTAAAAAATCATCAAAACCGAATTTATTTTTGGCAATTTTTTTGCTTAGCTCTCTTGCT